>DAISJE010000426.1:0-2387 GCA_036821665.1 Bryobacteraceae bacterium
AGTTTACTGCGAGCCTTGCTCATGAAACAGTTTGAGATTCGTGAATTCGGCATAGAAAATCTCACCTTGGCCGAAGCCGATACGCCGCGTCCGGAATATGGACAGGTTCTCGTCCGCATGCGTGCTGCCTCCTTGAACTACCGCGACTACATGGTTGCCAAAGGCCTCTACAATCCCAAAATGAAGCGGCCGATGGTTCCGCTTTCCGATGGGGCCGGTGTCGTCGAAGAAGTCGGCCCCGGTGTGGCGCAGTTCAAAAAAGGGGATCGCGTAGCTGCCTGTTTTTTTCAGAATTGGATCGATGGTCCGCCGTCGCGCGAAAAACTCAGTTCCGCGCTAGGAGGCGGAATCGACGGCGTGCTTCGCGAATACGCCGTCTTTTCTCAGGACGGGCTGGTTGCCGCCCCCAGTACGCTTTCCGACGAAGAGACCGCAACGCTTCCGTGCGCTGCCCTCACGGCCTGGCACGCGCTCTTCGAAGACAAGCCCCCAGTCCCCGGTGAAACAGTTCTTATCCAGGGAACGGGCGGAGTATCGGTGTTCGCTTTGCAGTTCGCCGTTTCCGCGGGTCTGCGTGCCGTCGTCACCTCTAGCAGTGATGAGAAGCTCGCCCGTGCCCGCCAATTGGGCGCTGCCGAGACAATCAATTACAAATCCACGCCGGAATGGGAAGAGATCGCCCGCAAGCTCGCAGGCGGCGAAGGAATGGATCGCATTATCGAGGTAGGTGGCAGTGACACGTTGCCGCGCTCGTTAAAAGCCGTGCGCATGGCAGGCACCGTCAGCGTCATCGGAGTTCTGAGCGGCGTCGAGAACACCCTCGGCCCGCGTGCCATTCTCATGAACAGCGTGCATCTGCAAGGTATCTACGTCGGCTCCCGCGTCATGTTCCAGCGCATGAACCGCGCCATTGAGTTGCATCGCATTCAGCCGGTCATCGATAAGACCTTCGAGTGGACCGAAATAAAGGACGCACTCGAATACATGGGAACCCAGCAACACTTCGGAAAGATATGCCTTCGCTGGTCATGAATTTGTGGGGCAGACGCCCTCGTCTGCGCCGGGCCCCCTAGCACGGCACGCAGCGCCATCGCCGATCCAAATGCCTTTAACAACTAGACGCGACTTACTCGCCGCATTCGCCGCATCTCCGCTGCTGGCGGCGGAAACCACAGAACCGTCATTTGATCGCATCGACACGCACATCCACTTGAATCGCCCCAGCGAGACAGTCGTGGCCGGGTTTAAGCAAACGCGCTGGCGAGCTTTAACGATCTGCGATTCCAGAGCTACTGCGAGTAACGACCCGCCCGATTTGCCGGACCAGATCAAAGGCGCAATTGAATTGCATCGGGAAAGCGGCGGTCTCATCGCCTGGGCCACCTCCTTCGATGCCCGTCCCTTCGAACGGCCCGATTTCGCCGAGACCGCAATAAGTGGACTGAACGAAAACTTCCGGCAAGGCGCCATTGCTGTAAAGATCTGGAAGAACGTCGGCATGGGCATCCGCTCGAAATCGGGCGCTTATCTTATGCCTGATAATCCCGCTCTGTTTCCGATTTATCAGACGATTCAGGAAAAGGGCAGAACGCTTGTCGCGCACTTGGCCGAGCCGGATGGCGCATGGTTGCCGCTCAATTCCCAAAATCCCGAGCTCTCCTATTACAGCGCCCACCGCGAGTGGTATCAATATGGCCGTCCGGGCGCGCCCGCCAAAGAAGCAATCCTGCTCGCTCGCGATCGTGTCCTTGCGCTTTATCCGAAGCTGCGCGTCGTCGGCGCTCATCTCGGCAGTAATGAAAGCGATCTGCATGCTTTGGGTAAGCGCCTGGATACCTACCCGAATTTCGCCGTAGACATGGCGGCGCGAGTCCGTTATCTGGCCGCGGGAGATCGCAGTACGGTGCAGGAGTTTCTGAACCGCTATCAGGACCGCATCACATACGGCACGGATTTCGTCTGGCGCACACAAAGCGAGCCACAGGCTTGGCAAAACATCCAGACCGCGCACGATCGTGACTGGAGTTTCTTTTCCGGCAAGGGCGTCATGAACTACGGCCGTCACGCAGCACAGGGATTGGCGCTGCCCGAAAGCATTCTCCGCAAAATCTTCTATCAAAACCCGGTCCGCTGGTTCCCCGGAATTGTTTGATAACCATCCCGGCGACGCCATTTTTAGTCCGCCCGCCGCTGTACACTGGTTAATGATTGCTGCGGGCGTTGTCCAGTTCGCTTTTTTGCTTGCTCCTCGTCGCGACGTTGACATGGGGCGGCTGCATATCTTGCGAACAGTACTTCACATTCGGAAAGTCACACGGTTGCTGCAATCCTGACGGCCGGTGCAAAACCAAAGCTCCGGGCAAAAGTAGTCACGGGCGCGACTGCAC
>DAISJE010000426.1:2487-4510 GCA_036821665.1 Bryobacteraceae bacterium
GCGACGCCAACGAATCCGCAAGGGGGATGGAGTTTCGATCTGGGCGTCAACGGACGCGGCGGCACAAGCGGCATCAGCTCCACGCTTGAAGCAGAGTTGAGCTATGGCGTCACACAAAATTTGAAGTTGGCCGTATCGGGTCCCGTCGTATTTCAACCCGACCCTTATCCGCGTTCATCAGTTACCGAGAATACGCCCATCAGCGGGGATTTCAGCGGGCTCGCCTGGTGGCGGTTTCAAAAGAAAGATTTCGCCGGTAAACGGTTCGAAAGCACCGCAGTCGGCGGTGTTCTTTTGCCCGGGCCGCAACACGAGGCCGGAGTTTACCGGGACCTGAATAGCGGAGTGGGGTATCTGGTGGGGGCTGTTACCGGCATTGCATCGCGCAGCCAATATGTTTGGGTCGGGGCTAGCTATCAACAATACGCGGAATCCAAAGGCGACCGCCGCCCCGATTTGCTGTCTTATACGGCTGTTTACGGCTATCGGCCTCTCTCGTGGCGTACGGATTATCCGCGTTGGGATTGGCGCATATTCGGCGAGTTCACAGGGGAGCGATCTGGGTCGCTTCAAAGGCAAATGATCGAGTTGCCAGGCAGTCGTGCCAGTCAGATCTTCTTCGGTCCCAGTTTGCTCGGTGTGTACCGCGCAATTGGCGTTGAGGCCGGAATCCAGTTTCCAATCTATCGCGATGTGGGACCGCTCTTTCCAAAAGAACATTACCGCTTCGCAGTCAATTTTGCATATTTCTTCTGAAAGGACATAAACATGAGAAAGAGATTTTCGCTTCTCGCGTGCGCTCTGTTATGGGCCTCCATACCGGGCCGGTCAGAGCTGCTGCAAGTCGATCTGTCCATCTTCGGGATGGATTGAATGACATGCGCCCACATCGTGGATGTGGCATTGAAAAAGACGCCCGGGGTCGAAGCCGCGAACGTGAGCCTGAATAAGGCGCTCGCTACAGTGAAGCTGAAGCCGGGCAATACCGCCTCTGTCCCGCAGTTCTGGCAATTGCTCCATGAGAAGGGCTACACGCCGAAAACGACAACCGTTTTCGTGCGAGGTGAGCTGGTGGGCGGTCCGGGGCGGCTGCAGTTAAAGGTTTCGGGAACAAAAGACACGCTCGATCTCGCGCCCGACCCCAAGAATTCTGCTGCCTATAAGGTCGCTGCCGAAAAGACGGGACAGACCGTTTCAGTGCAGGGCGTCATGGTGCCGGGAAAAGATTTAAAGGCTCTGGTGCCTCTACACGTTACTCAGGTGAAGTAGGAACACGAATGGAATCGGCAATCGGCAGTGCGCCGCGGCGTCTCCGCGGCGGCGCACTCAGTTATCTTTCTCTTTTTACATCGGTGGGAACGCTGCTGTGCTGCGCGCTTCCTTCGCTGTTTGTACTTTTTGGATTGGGAGCCACGGTCGCATCGGTGCTCTCGGAAGCACCGTGGTTGGTCGCGCTGTCGCATCACAAGAATTGGGTATTCCTCGTTGCCGGTGTCCTGATTTTCGGCAGCTTCGGTTACCTGTATGCTCTTGCGCCACGTCTTCAGGCCCAACGCGGGGCGTGCGATCCCAACGACACTGGGGCATGCCGGACGGCCAGCCGCTTCAGTCGCATCGTCCTTTGGTGCTCGGCGGTGCTGTACCTGATCGGCTGCTTCTCAGCGTATCTTCTTGGGCCAATTCTCATGCACTTCGATTGAGAGGGTTGCCTAGCAGGATGCTGAAAAACACAGAGTGCAGGTTACGCAATAAGACACAAATGCGTCAGAATGTTTTATTCGACATGCGAGGAACCGACACACAGCAGAGTGGGATGTTCAGTTATCTTTCGCCGGAAGAGCGGGTGCCAGAAAAGCATCCGTTGCGGGCGATCCGGAGTATGACGGACGAGGTGCTGCACGGGTTATCGGCAAAATTCACGGAACTGTACTCGGTCACAGGACGGCCTTCGATTGCACCAGAGAAACTCTTACGAGCGCTGCTGCTGCAAATTCTGTACACAGTGCGGAGCGAACGCCTATTA
>DAISJE010000427.1:0-4501 GCA_036821665.1 Bryobacteraceae bacterium
TGCCTTACGCAGCCTACCGCCGTGGCCACCTGGAGCACCATCGCACAGCCGGCACCGGCGCCGACCCGGATCTGGCATTCGTCACCGGCTATCCCGCCACGCGAGCCAGCCTGCTCCGCAAATTATTGCGCGACATCTCCGGCGTGAATGGTATGAAAGGGATCGTCTACCAGTTCCAGCCGAGTGATCGTGGAGCGCTGTATCCAGTGATCTTAATGCACGGGCTGATCATCGCCGCATTGTGTGCATTAGGTGTGCCCGAGGTCTACGCCTGCTGGTGGCTAGGCCAGTTATTCGTCTTCCCGCTGCTGCTACGCCTGCGCGTGATGGGCGAGCATGGTGGCGTACCGGATCACATGGACCGCGACCCGCGCCGAAACACCGCCACAACCTTGGCAGGCCCGCTCGCGCGCTTGCTGGTTGCTCCCAATTTCGTCAACTATCACGTTGAGCACCACATGGCCGCAACGGTGCCCGGCTACAAACTGCCCGCACTGAACAAGCTACTGTGTGAGCGCGGTTACTTCAAAGGCACTGAATGCCTCGCCCCATCGTATTGGGCGGTCATAACGCGCTGTACCGCCTCAAATGGAAACGCCGCAACGCGCCGCACTTGCGACGCCCGCGGCGCGCTGGACAATATGCGTTGATCTATCCGCAATTTTGGTCAATAGCGGGTTTGGTGACTTAATCAACGGCCCCTTGAATCGGCAAGAACGCTATTACTTATGTGGGTCGTTGTCTGGTTCAGGTTCGCATTCGAGCATTGCGATCTGACCTTCCTCGGGTGCTTTGTGGGGGTCATTGTCAACCTCAGGATCAACCAGGAATTCTTGTTGATCCTTGTTTGTAAACTTTATCTTGATCTGGAATGTCGCTTTTGCCGTATTGGCGTCACTGAAAGTGACCAACTTCCCGCTCTCGCTAATACTTGGAACGCTGAATTGGTCATTCTCATCTGGAACCACACTCAACTTCTTAAACTTGACGTCGGCAGGAGTTGGATCCACCAACTGATAGTTGATCACGGTATCAGGCGTGGTAACAGTCAGCCGGTCGGGTGAAAACGTGGTGTCGTAGCTTACGTTTCCCTTTCCGTCAATTTTGGGAATCGCCGTTACTTGCACGTTTAAAAATGCAGGCGCGGCTTGTTCAGTGGTTAATTCTTTCATGATTTCCCTTTCTCAGCGTTTGGTTAAGTACTTCGTGAAACGAGAATCGTTAAAAGCCATTCTCTGTAGCTTTGTGCGGGCGACCTCCGCCGCAGCGTGATCGCCTGCACACACGGCGCTTTTCAAAAATGGCGCGATCAGGGCGGGATCGTTTGAGCCAAGAATGAATGGATCCAGAACTCTTTTCGCCTCTGTGCAGACGCCTACGCCATTGGATGGGTTTCTTGATAAAACCAATCCTTCGCCTTTATTTGCCATGAGTTCTGCAAGTGTAATTGCGATTGCCGAATCAGCAGGGGTTGAGACAAGCGCCGCGCGTTGTGCGTTGATATGTGTCTCTAGCATGTTAAGTGCATCAGAAGTTCGTCCGATTTGGAAGAGCATTGGCGATAAATGCACGACGATAATATCGAGAAGTTCCCGGGTCCGCGCGTTGGTAGGATCTTTCGATGCTTCCGTCTCCCATTCTTTGCGAAGGCCGTCCAACTTTGCGACATTTTCCAGTGTTGGAACGTTCGCCTCAAGTGCAAGGAGATGGACTTGAACAAATCCGAGGTTGAGTTTCCATTTTCGATTAGTAGGGTCTTGGATTGTTAACGCTCCAAGCAATGATTCGGCCTGATGGAGGTGCTTGATCGCGTCCATGTTTGATCCCAGTAAGGTCTCAGTTGTCGCACTGTGCCATAACGCGTTGGCCAAACGATAGGTCCAAAATCCGTCGTTAGGCGAAGTCTTGTGAACCGAAGTGATGAGCGCTTCCTCCTCTTTGAAGAGTGAGGCAGCGGCAGTCAATTGACCCAACGAGTTTTTGGTCTCCGCGAGGAACGACAAACTGTTTGCTAAATCAGCTTTTACGGTTTTGTCATCGGGGTCCGCTGTCAGGGCTTTACGTTTCAGTGCGACCGATTTTTCGAAATTAGTTGCAGCCAAGTTCACCTGACCACTGCGGGCGTGAATGTTCCCGATGTTTGTAAAAGCGTACGATTGCTCCATCCATGCCTCTGGATCGGACGGGTGCGACATTGCGAGACGATCGCTGAAGGCTAGATAGTCATTGGCAAAAGAAAGAGCCTCGGGCCACTGTTTTCGTCTGGTGTAATACTGAGCGAGCCAGAAAGCATTTGCCCCAAGGTCTTTCAAGAGTGCCTTATCTGTACTATTTCCATTGTCCTGTAATTGAAGAATTCTGCGCGCGGCAGTCAGCGCCTCGAAAGCTTTTTGCGGATTCGACCGCGCTGTGTTTACCTCCGCAATCACCTGCAGAGCTTTTGCGCGCTGATTTAGGGCCGTTGGGCTTTCGAGTAAAGTGTCACTCGACGAAAGGTAGGTCAACGCCTTGTTACTTACACCGTCCAAGAGATCCAGCCGCCCAAGCGGCCGCAATTTCTCTGCGAATTCTCCGAGCATGTAGCCCATTAGCGCTTCAGCCTCAACGCGATGCTGATCTGCATTTCCCTGCGCTTTGCGAGCCATCATGCCAAGTACGGCAGAAATGATCGCTAAGACTGCGATCAAAGATGTGATCGCAAATCGGATTCGTTCGCTACGCCTCGCACGGAACATCGATGTTCGAATGAACTCGCTTTCAATCGGAGCAAGGGAAAAGTCATTTAACGACAGCAATCCACTAGCCTTTTCGACCTGGCTACCTGGAGGGATGAGTAGATCACTTGCTTTGCCTGCATCGGACCATCGCTTCGCCTCGCTGGTTAGCTGTGTACGCAACTTTAGCGAGTTGTGGAACTGCTCAATCCAATCCGCGACTCGTGGCCAACGGCGCAACAGTGCTTCATGCGCGACCCCAAAGCTGGGTACATCTCCAGAAAGTTCGCTGACAAAAAGTCGGGCTTCAATCATTACCCGCACAAGTTCTTTTTCGTCTTCACTGCGAAGCATCGATAGTGGGCTGCGACGCGACGTAACCGCAGAGTGGTCTTCACCGACATTGACTATTAATGAGAGCACGCGCGGCAACGCACAAATTTCTCTTGCGCTGAGAGCGGAGACCACTTGCTCGGCGCGCACGCCGACTGCACCTTCGATGCCACCTAATTGACGATAGACATTGAATTTAAGCATGCAATCGTCGCCGCGCTGCCGGTACAACTCATTAAGCGTGTATTGGAGTAGCGGTAGCATATCGGGATTCCCGCGCGCCGCATCGCAGAGTACATCATCGAGGCTGGCGCCGGTCACTTCGTTTTTTTCGAACGATAAGCTAGCAGCCAAGGCGGGCTGGCGGACAATCTGAGCAATCTCGGCGCCATCGGGGGGAAAGACGTCGAAGTGACCGCCTCGAGTTTTTAAGGCCAGAAGGATTGGTTGGGCCATTACTTCGGGATAGAAGTCATTTCGGCAGGCCATCAACATCAGGAGGCAGTTCGATTTCGCCAGCGCCTCGACCACGGTCATGAAGTGGTCGGCTTCATCGGGCTGGGCGCGGAATACGGCCTCGAGGCGGTCGATGAATACGCCAACCGAGGTGCGGGGGCAGCCGCGTTCGCGCATTTCCGCTGCCACGGCATCGGGATCTGACGCAAGCCGTTGGCCGAGGCTGTCGGCGCTGGCACCGGGGAACAGAGGTTCGCCGTTGATTTCTGCGTCGATCAGGGCGCCGGCCAAAGCCTGGAACAGGGTGCCGCTGCCGAGGTCGGCGCAGTCGAGGTAGACGGTGCTGGACAGGCCGATTGGCTCATCCGAGCGAATCGCGCCTGCCATTAATTGAGGCAACAGGCCGGCACGGACCAGCGAAGTCTTCCCGGACCCGGAAGGCCCGAGGACTAATGCCATGGGGCAACCATGGGCCGCCTGCGTCAGGACCAACTCACGCAATTGGGCAGTTGCCTGCACGCGGCCGAAGAAGATGGCGGCGTGGTTCTCCTGGAACGCTTCCAAGCCGCGGAACGGGGAGCCGCCTTCCCACGTGGTCGCGGGTGGCGCAGCCAGGGTCACGACCGGGGCAATCGCACGGTAGCCGCGCTTGCGGATGGTCTCGATATAACGTGGTTCGGTGCTCGAATCGCCGAAGGCGCGGCGCAGTTGGGTAATGGCTTTATGAACCGGGTTGTCGCCCAGTTCGCTGCTTCCCCAACACGCCTGCAGGATCTCTTCCGCTGGAATTACCGCCCCCGGGTGGCGGCAAAGATAGCGCAACACCGCCATCACGCGCGGCTCAAGTTGCGTCTTCGCATCCCCATTGCTGACGATATTGGCTTCTGGGCTGACCAACCAGTCGCCGAATTGAAACTCCATGGCTTGTCCAACCTTCTTTTTGTATGTCTCTTATAAATCAATGACTTGCAAACCTTCCGGAGCATTTCTTCCGGTCC
>DAISJE010000428.1:0-4476 GCA_036821665.1 Bryobacteraceae bacterium
GAAACAGCCGCATCGGAGCGCACGCTGTACTATGCGGACCGGCGCGACTTCGAAGTGCTTTGGTCCGCGAATCCAATCGGAGATCCATTTACCGCCCTTGATGCTAAAGGCGGTTCGGAATGGACCAGTCTTGCCGAAGCGGCGGTCGCCACGAGTGCTTTCCCGGTCGTACTTGCGCCTGAGTATCTGACCCGCAACGCCGGTGAATACAATCGGCGTCGCTGGTGGATTCCGCAACCCAGCCCCCAGCGCGGTGATAACGGCGTTTGTGAATGCGAAAAGAATGAGCCGATGCCTCCTGCGTGGTCCCTCGGAGACGAGTATCAATTCAAGACGCTTAACGTGGATGGCGGCGCGACGAATAACAGCCCGTTCGATTGCGCACGGTTTGCCTTGGCGGGGCTCCCTCCGGTGTTACCGAATGGACGCAGTCCCTGGGATCCCCAACTCGCGGATCGCGCCGTCATCAGCATCGCTCCGCTTTCAACTGAAACGGCAAGTCAACTGCCGGATATGCCCGCCGAAACGCTTTTGTCCCTGATGACCGGGTTTCTCGCAGCCGTTGTCAACCAAAGCCGGATACAGGGTGAAAATCTCAAACTGATTCCCGAAGCGGATGTTGCCAGCCGCTGGATTATAGCCCCCAACGCAGTTGTACCCAACACGGAGCCCCTGGCAGGATCGCTGCTGCAAGCTTTTGGCGGCTTCGTTGCGCAAGCGTTTCGCGAGCACGATTACCAACTGGGCCGCCGCAACTGCCAGTGGTTTTTACGGAGTCACTTCGGGCTGCCCTGGGATAACTCGATCATGAAGCAGTACGCGCTGTCCCGCGCGGCTCAAGACCGCCTCGATGCCCGGTTCGGGTTCGCCGCTGCGAAAGATGAGATCACAGGAGTACAGAAACGATTATTTCCACTCATCCCGGTTCTCCCGGGACTAACTCCGGAAATCGTCGTTACAAGAAACGCGATCGATCAAGACAGATTAAGAGTATTGGGCGATCTCGCGCTCGATCGCTTGAAGCGAGTTGCGAAAGCTCTGTTGAACGAGAATGGTGGCGGAATGTTCTCGGATGTGGCCCTGAATGCAGCTTGGTTGTTTGTGAAAGGAAAACTTCGGAACCGGCTGTTAGGCTACGCAGGTTTTGAGCTAGCAAAACAGGGATTCGTTAAATAAGATCCCTGGATTTTGGACATTTGTGGCGCACGATTCATCGTGCTGGCGGGCAGTTCACTGCCCGCCTTGGACAGGCTCGTTAGCCCGCCTCGGATCGGCAAACCGATCCCCAATAATGTCAATTACTACCGGCGCCTACGCGTGCTGTGTCTGGCTGGCGCGGTTGTCTGCACGCCCGGAATAGTCGGATCCTTGAAAGTCAGCATGTAAGGATCTTTCGTGTAGCTGTCCGCGACGCCCGAAAAGTCCAGCTTCTGGCCGACTTTGATTTTGTCAAGCGCGGCGGCGGGAAGAGGCTTGGAGAAGGTTAAGGTTGCATCCGGCTTTGTGGGATCCTCTATCCCCAACACGACCTTAGTTGGTGCATCAGGAGGATCAACCGAAATCACGGTGCCCGTGAAATCTTTTACGCCTTCCGCTCCGCCGGGGATTTCGAAATCCTTCACACTATTGCTGAAGAATGCGTCTCCATTGTCGCCGGTTAACCCCTGCTTGATCCCGTACCACATCTTAAAAGCCGGATCGGTGTCGATGCGCTGTTGCAGCGACGCGGCTTCTTTCTTAGCGATGTCCGCCTGGCTGGTGATTGTCAGGTTGTCGGGCGGAAGAGCGCTGGTCTTGGCTTGGGCCAGAATTTGATCGGCTCCGTCGCTGCTCCCGTGATAATCCTTGTACGCCTTATTGAAGAAGTCGGTCAGTTGCTGGCGAGTGGCAGCCGGGAGAGCGGGTCCGGGTCCCGTGTATTCGGCGGCACGCGCATACTCAAACAGAGCTTGCGGAAACTTCTTATCGTCGTAAAGCAGTTTGGCGTACTGCGCGGAAATGTTTCCTTGATCCGGGTTGGCCTGCAAACTATTTTTATATTCCTCTTGCGCCGTAGCCGTATCTTTCTTGGTCGTAGCTTCCCAGGCCAGAGCGTTGTGCGCGACCGCCAACGTTTGGCCTTTTGCCTTGGTGAAATCCGCTTCGCTCACGCTGGCAGGTTTCTTTGCCGTATCGAATGCCGTGTCGATTCCGCTGATCACGCCGTGCGCTGCTGAATCCACCTGAGTCACCAGATCGGGTGACGGGCTCGCCCCGCCCACGGCAGGTCCCCAAAGAGAGATCAAATACATGGCCCGGAAGTTCTTCGGATCATCTTTCAGAAGCTCGTTGCACTTATCCAAAAGATTTTGGCGTACGCTTGGGTCGGTAGGAGCTAATTGCCCGAGTGTGGCAACGAAGTATTCCAGGCGTTCCTTTGAAAAGTCCGTCTTCGGATACTTCTGCTCCCACTCCTTCAAAAGATCAAGGCGCGCCTTCGGGTCCTGGGTCTGCGTGATCTTTGAATACAAATCGTATTCCGCCCGGTCCTTGTAATTCTTTGTTGGCTGGCCGGCAGCTTGCTGCTGACCCGCCGCGGCCTGTTGTCCGGCTTCCGACGCACCGGCGACCGATGGTCCGGCGAAACCGGCCAGGACAGCTAACGTACTGACCGCAACAGCGGATCTGACCGCGCGCTTCAATGAACGC
This sequence comes from Bryobacteraceae bacterium, assembly GCA_036821665.1. Classification (GTDB taxonomy): domain Bacteria; phylum Acidobacteriota; class Terriglobia; order Bryobacterales; family Bryobacteraceae; genus Bog-105. The sequence goes on from DAISJE010000428.1 coordinate 2,689, forward strand.
ACACAATGAACGATTGGGGACACGTCTCCCGGTGTTGTGGCCACCACCGCGGCCTGGGCGCTTGGGAAGCAAATCTCCACGACAACCCTCCTTCAGAGGAATTCTATCTTTAATCTGGAAGCGGATCCTCCCGCATTTCATCACGGGTGGGAAGCTGCTACAACTAGTGCAATCCGGCGTTCGCGATATCTTGAATGCCGCAAAGCCGGAGTATAACGAAATGAATTCGCGCTCGCAACCTTCTCTATTATCTTAGATGCGGTAGTCAAGAAACTTGTTCCCCGGATACCGCGCATGAACAAAACGTTAATCAACGATTTCACATGCTATCATCCACCTGTCCATGCGCGTTACGGACCTCGCGGTAATCGCTGCATATTTGCTGTTCATCACCTGGTTCGGTGCGCAGTTCAAAGAAGCTCAGGCCAGCCTCAAGGATTATTTCCTGGGGGGCCGGGGCGCGCCCTGGTGGGCCATCGCGTTCTCCATTGTTTCGGCTGAAACAAGTACGCTGACGGTCATCGGCACGCCCGCACTGTCCTTTGCGGGAAATTTCACATTTCTGCAACTCATTCTCGGATACCTGCTCGGCCGCATTGTGATCTCGATATTGTTTCTGCCGCATTATTTCCGCGGCGAAATGTTCACCGCGTATGAGCTGATGCAGCGCCGCTTCGGCCATCGGGTACGAAAGTTCACCGCCGGCACTTTTCTCCTGCTGCGGGCACTCGCCGAAGGTGTGCGTGTTTTTGCGATATCAATCGTCATCTCGGTTGTCCTGGGGTGGGGAGAATTGCCTTCTATTGTGCTGATTGTTTGCCTGACGCTCTTCTATACCTTCGAAGGCGGCATGACGGCGGTTATCTGGACGGATGTCGTACAAATGATCTTGTATGTTGGCGGCGCGCTGATGAGTTTTTTTGTCATCCTGCACCTAACGCCCGGCGGTTGGTCCCACGCGATCGCAGCCGGCGAGGCCGCGCACAAATTCCAAATGTTCGATTTTCGGGCTTCATTTTCGGCGGCATTCTTCCATCGAAATTACAGCTTCTGGGCCGGATTGATAGGCGGCTGCTTCTTGACGACCGCCAGTCACGGGACCGAACAGCTTCTTGTCCAACGGCTACTCGCAGCTCGTAACGAGCGAGAGAGCCGTATGGCCCTTTTCGCGAGCTGGGGTGTCGTTTTTTTTCAGTTTGCGCTTTTCCTGATGATCGGAGTTCTACTGTATGTGTACTATCACAGCCTCGGCAAGCCGGCCCCCAGCGTGCCGGAGCGAACCTATCCCGAATTCATCTGGAATCATCTGCCGGTCGGCGTTGCCGGGCTGGTCATAGCGGCCATTCTCGCTGCGGCCATGTCGAACCTGAGCGCAGCGCTCAACGCGCTTGCCTCCACCACCATCATGGATTTTCTAAAGCCGCTCCGTCCTCAACATTCGGAGGCGCAGTTCTTGCGCTTTGCCCGTTGGGCTACGGTGCTGTGGGGTGCAATTCTGTTCGCTGTGGGACTCGCGGCGCGGCACTGGGGGCGTGTATTGGAAGCTGGCCTCTCTATCGCTTCCGTCCTTTACGGAGCGCTGCTGGGAGTTTTCCTACTCGGCGTACTAACGAAACGTCCGGGTGAATGGGCAGCGATCATCGGCATGAGCGCCGGATTTCTGGCGACTCTTCTGCTTCGCAATCACGTCGCTTATACCTGGTACGTGCTGATCGGTTCGTGCACCACGTTCTGCGTCGGCCTCGCAGCCGGCGTAGAAGTGTTCCACGAAGATGTCGCGGAACTCGA
>DAISJE010000429.1:0-4476 GCA_036821665.1 Bryobacteraceae bacterium
GTCGTGCGCGCCAAGCGCGGCAGCGACGGCGCGAGCTTCGTCCGTCGCGCCGACGGCGGCGACCTCGCGCCCGGCGCCGCGCGAAGAGCGGCGGGCGACAAAGACGAGTGCATATGGCCAAGCAGAGGGTTAGAAAAAAGAGAACTATTGCGGTATCCGGGCAGCAGAAGATCGGGCGCAATCCAAAGAGCGAACACAGCCACTCCGATCGCAATGCTCGCCAGGGGATAGGCCGGACGTAGAGCAATCTCTCGCGGCCAGCAGATCCAGCAAACAACGGCGAGGATAATGACTCGCAGCGATCCTTCCCATTGCGGTTCAATAGGCAGCCTGGGAGCGATTGCCAGGAAGAGAAGAAAAATGATGAACGGCGCGATGTACCGGACCGATGGTTTTACCTCGGAGGGAGCGGCAATTTGCGACTGGGCCGGCACCGGTCAGCTATCCGATTTGGCTCACGAAAGAACGAATCTTCTCTTGCTGCGTAGGCTGGGAGGAATCTTTCAGAGCCTTTTCAGCCTCGTCACGCGCACCTTGCTTGTCACCCTGTTTCAAGAGCGCCATAGCGAGATGAAGGCGAAAGATCGGGTTTTTGGGGTAGTCCTGCACGTTCTGTTTGAAAATTCGCAGGGCTTCCCCATTCAAATTCTTTTGGTAATAGACATAGCCGAGGGTGTCTGAAATATCCGGGCTGTTTGGCACGCGGCTTTTAGCTCGTTCCGCGTATGTCATGGCCTGATCCAAATTGGTGTTGGATTCTGCGCTCATATAAGCCAGATTGTTCAGCGCAAGGGTGTTTTGAGGATCGATTCCGAGCGTCCGATTGTACGCATCGGTAGCCTCCTTCTTTTTGCCCATGTTCTCCAGAACCATGCCTTTATTCAGGAATGCATCCGCACTGTTGGGATCGGCGTTACCGGCCTGTTCGAAGGAAGCGAGGGCTGCATCGTCCTGCCCAAGCGCGCGCTGCAGAGCCCCCAGTCGCAACCAGATATCCGCTGAGTTGGCCGATGTTTTCAGAATCGCTTTATAGTTGTCTGCTGCCTGCTGAAATAATTGCTTGGCGCGGGCAGGATTTGTCTTTGCTTCTTGCGCGGCGCCGGCCGTTTCAAAGCCAGCCAACTGATAACGCAGCATTAAGACATTTGGGTTCTTCTGGACGAGATCCTGCATAGCTTGAATCGCCTCGTCGTGTTTGCCTTGAGCGAGCTTGATAGTTTGAAGGCCGACAAATCCACGCACATCGGGCGGATTGGCTTTCCACAATTGTTCAAACTGTTCGGTTGCCTTTGGGAGATTTTTTTCGGCCAGATAAAGGTTGGCGAGTTGTAGCCGCGCATCGTTCATCTGAGGTACCTGTTGAACCAGCGCTTCCAACTCAGGCTGGGCTTTGTCGACTTGATTTAGCCCAATAAGAGCGCGTACACGGATCAGCCGGGCTTCCGCATTTTGCGGCTGGACATCCAGCACCGGGTTGGTCTGATCGAGTGCTTTGGTGTGCTGCCCGCGGTCCTCATAGATCTTGGCCGCAACTACACGAGCCGGCAGCAGTTTTGGATTGATCCGGATAGCCTCGTTGGCCTCTGACAACGCCTGGTCCGTTTCGCCAAGTCCAAGATGGCCTTTCGCCAGATCGAGATGAAGATTCGCCGAGGTGGGATTCTTCGCGACCAGCTTTTTCAATTCGATCATGGATTTGGAAAGGTCAGCCTTGTTTCCGGTCTGGAGAAGCAGCGACGCATAAACCGCATTGGCCGAATCGTCTTTGGAGTTTTTATCGGCGATCTCTTTGGCCAATTGCAAGGCCTGATCGCGCCTGCCGCTGCTTTGGTACACGGCCACGATCCGTTCCTGGTAACGCACGGCGTTCTTCGGGTCGGCTTTGATGCCTTCCTGATATTCCTGAATAGCCTGGTCCCACTTACGAGCTCGACCGTAGAAATCGCCCACGAGCTGGTGACCATTCGGAAACGCGGTCTTGTCGGCCAGGACGCGGCGAATGACATTCTCCGCATCGCCGAAATGGTTCTCTACCAAGAGAAAGTTGGCCAGGTTGACGATGCCGACCGCGCTTTTTGGATCGTTCTGAACACGCTCGCGCAACACCGCTTCGGCATTGGCTTTGTCGTTGCTTTTGGTGTATTGAAGAAACAGAAAATCATAGCCCGGACCCCAGGTCTTATCATGGGCGAGCATGTCGCGCACCAAAGCAAAAGCCTGATCTCGCTGATTGGTCGCGACAAGGGTTTCGGCGTACCAGCCAATCAGATCGCGTGAATACGGTTTGATCTTATTCGCGCGCGCAAAGCTTGCAAGCGCCTTGCCGGTATCCTTGTCTGTCAAGTAGAGCAGGCCCTGCAAGCGGATTCCGTCGAAGGAATTGGGGTCGTATTGAAGAATCTTGTTGTCGAGATCCCGAACGTCGCTCAGAAGTTCCTTGTTCCTTTGCGGATTCTGGACGTAAGCCGCAAGAAGGATTCCCGCCAATTTAGCGGCAGCATCGGTGTTGCTCGGTTTCAGATCCACGGCACGGCGAAGAAACTTGATGGATTCAACTATAGAGCCGTCATCGATGAGATTCAGGCCCTCGCGATAATATGCCTCGGCATAGGTCTTATCCTTGGCGATCGCCTTCTGATAGAGGATCGATGCTTCCTTATATTTCTTCTTAGCGTGGTACTTATTGGCGGTCGCGACAAGTTTCTCGGGACTCTGCGTGCATCCTGTCGAGAGAAGAAGGGCGCACAGGGGCACCAGGACGGCTAGATACTTCATAAATTTCGACACTTACTTGGATTGTAGGGGATATCTGCCGGGGGGTTCAATCGAGCCATAGTACTAAGGAACAAGGCATCTCCTAGCTAGGATTTCCGAGTGCGACACACCGGCATCTATCGTAAACCGCTTGCCCGCGTGGAAATCGGCGACACGCCTGCTGATCGGACACTTCCGCGATTCGGATTCCAGCCCGGAGTGTCCCCGATTTTCTGTGTTTATAATCGGCGATAAATGTGGAAGATATCCTTCGTCTATTTGGCCGCCCTGACGGCACTGGCTCAGGTATCGCCAACACCCCATCCGGCGAAGTCCGCCGCTGAGCCACATTCCACAGTGGTGTTGCCTTCGGAACCAGGCGAGTACGCGATCATCTACACATCGATGGGGAATATAGTATGCCGGCTTTTTGAGAAGAGTGCACCGAAAACCGTGTCTAACTTCGTCGGCCTCGCAAAGGGCACAAAGGGTTGGAAAGACCCCGAAAGCGGCGAGTTAAAGCACACACCGCTTTACAACGGGACTACTTTTCACCGCGTAATCCCCGGATTTATGATTCAAGGCGGCGATCCATTAGGAACCGGGGAAGGCACACCCGGATACAAATTTGACGACGAAATCGATCCGAATCGAAGCTTTGACAAGGCGGGAATTCTGGCAATGGCAAATTCGGGTCCGAATACGAACGGGTCTCAATTTTTCATTACTGTCGCGCCACAGCCTTATTTGAACGGCCATTATTCAATTTTTGGTGAGGTCGTAACCGGGCAGGACGTCGTGGATGCAATCTCAGAAGTGCCACGAGATGCGGATGATAAGCCTCTAACCCCTGTAAAAATCCAACGAATTGCGATCCGAACGGTAACTGCAGCAAACAGGCCCATCACTGCGCACCCGCACGGCAACGTGCCGAAGCCGTAAACAGCTACTTTTTATACATATATTAAGAATAACCTCGATAAATCGCCCGGTACCTGTGGTTTTCCCTAAAATATAGACTGACAACTGGACATAAAAGCCGCATTGTATAATCCTTAATCCGAGTACGTTCTCCGAATAGAAAGATATTCTTGCGACTCAGCAAACCTGCTGTACTTAGGATGCGCAGACAAGGCCGCCGTGACCTGCATCGCGTCCCCCAGTTGCAGAACAACCAGTTTCCTTCGGTAAAAAAGCCGGGAAGCCTTCTTATCGACGTCAGAGCTACGCCTTTGTTCATACGAGGCTTTATACCCGGCTCCTATTATTTAGGACAACAGCTATCGGCGAGGCTCTTGCGTCAGAATGTCCGGCCCGAACAAACCACTGTGTATCTGGTCGGGCAATGCGAGAACCCACAAAAGCTGATCCGTGATCTTGCTAAGCACGGATTTGAAGTTGCCGGTTGGTTTCAGCCTGACATGCTTCGCGAATGGCAGGATGGCGGAGGACTGCTGGGCACAATTGAGGAATTGGAGCCCGAGACACTTGCCGTCCGAATCGCGGCCTGGAAGACTATTGTGGTAGATCTGCGCGACCGGGAGGCTTTTCGCCGCGCGCATATACCGGAAGCGTTGAACCTTTCTCTAAACGACTTCCAGGCGTCGGTAGCCGGCCTGCCGCACCCAAGCGCCCTTACCGTCGTTTGCGAGACGGGTGAGCAGTCAAGCTTCGCAGCCAGCCTGCTGTGGAATTTGAATTATCGAAATGTTGCGATTCTGC
>DAISJE010000430.1:0-4449 GCA_036821665.1 Bryobacteraceae bacterium
GCATCACCGGGGGATCGTATGGCGGCTACATGACCTTAATGGCGATCGGCAAAACGCCGGATGTCTGGGCCGCTGCTGTGGAGGAATACGGCATCATCAATTGGCTCACGATGCTCAAGCACGAAGATCCGCTGCTACAGCAATATGAGGAATCTCTGCTCGGCGACCCTGTCAAAGATCGCAAGATCTATGAAGCCGATTCGCCAATTACATACATACGAAACGAAAAAGCACCGCTCCTGGTGCTCCAGGGCGATAACGATATCCGTGTTCCAAAGGAAGAAGCCGAGCAGGTCGTCTCGATTCTCAAGCAGGAAGGCAGGACAGTAGAGGCACACTACTACCCGAACGAGGGACACGGCTTTGCCAAACGCGAGAACCAGATTGACGCGATGCGGCGCACAATTGAGTGGTTCGACCGTTATCTGAAAGGGAACACTTCTTCCTCCGCGCAGTAGGACAGCATTCCTTCGACGGCTGAAACGCAGGACCCGTGCCGTTCACTAGTAGGCATTCGGAGGAAAAATGTTCTACTTTAAATCTTTGCTTCCCCTGGCTGCACTTGCTGCAGGCCTACCGTTAACCGCTGCTGTCGTCAATGTCGATTTGAGCGGCGCAGTTACCGGAACTTCGATCACAGCGACTGGCGCGAGTTTTGCTCAAACCTTCGCCGGTCAGACTGTCTTAGGGACAGGAATCAGTGGTGCTCCAACTTCACCGCTAGCACTACAACCGGCCGGCACGCTGCAAGTGGATTTCTGGAATCCCGGTGTTTCTGCGGCCTCGAATTCCATCCTTTCACAACCGGATAATCAGGGTCCTCTATCGATCCTCCTTGATTCCAATGCAGACAGCATCACTTTCACGACCGGTTCCGCTGATGGTGGAGATCCGCTGAGTCTCGATTTCTTCGATTCAAATGGTGCTCTCGTTGCTTCTCGCACGCCGATTCTGAATAGCGGTTATTTTGTATATAACTTTTCGGGGTTGCCAGTGTTTCGGGGACTGACCATATTCGACGACAACGATCTGGCCGGCCTGCGCTTCCAGAATATTTCTTACGATGCCGCCACAAACGCACCTGAGCCTGGTTATCTTTCGGCAGTCGGTTTGCTGCTCGTAGCGTTAAGTTTCGTATGGCGCAAACGGCGCGCCGCGTAGTTCTTGCTGAGGGCCGCCTTCCGGGGCGGTCCTTTAAGGCGGCGTTCTAAACGCAGGCCGAGCAATTCTGATTGGCGTCGCGGCGTACCCAAGAGTAAGCCGCAACGGAGTTTTTCCAATAAAACTTCTCGATAGCCGCTGCGCCTTTGTTTGAAATAAATTCTTTCGCCAACCGAAACACATCGGAGTATCCGGCCCACAGATCGCTATTCGGCCAATCGCTTCCGTAGAGCACGCGGTCAGGGCCAAAGGCATTCCAGATGCGGTCCAGCCGGTCTTGATAAAAACTGACGTCAAGCGGCACACGGCCATCAACCCGGCGCACAATTCCGGATAGCTTGGCAAATACTTGCGGCCGCTGCTCGAGTGCCCGCAGGTCTGCCTCACAGGCTTTGCGCTTGACGTCATTCTGAGGCATTGCCAATTCCGGCAGATGGTCGATGATCAATTTGAGATTTGGAATGCGGTCAGTCAGGCGAAGAGCGGTGTGAATGAGCGCCGGGTCCGGATTAGCCGTATCGAGCACCAGCCCTGCATTGGCCATCAACTTCACGTTGTTCACAAATCTTGAATTGGATAGTTGCTCGGCCAGACTACGGTTCCATAGATTCCCGTACCGGATTCCACGAAACAGCGGATTCTTGTGGAACCGTTCCAACTGCTTCGGAAAATCTGGCTTGTCCGGTTCCAGATCGCCGATCGTGCCGACAATGATCGGGTTCTTTGCCGCAATGTCGAGAACCCACTGATTGTCTTCCAGCCACGGACTGCACTCTATTTCAATTGCGCCAACGACGCCGTGAGGCGCGGCCAGTTTACGAAAACGTTCCGGAAGGGCGCTCTTGTAAATCGAGCTATCCTTCGGCGGCCAAGGGACGCCTTGCGGCCGCGAGATGTCGAACAGATGAATGTGCGTGTCGATAATCGGGATGTTTACGGAAGGATTATCGGCAAGTGTGTCCGAAGCGTTTGCAATGGTTCCGGCGAGAGCGGTGCATAGAAACGTTCTGCGCTTCACGCGAGCATTATATAAGCCGTAAATATGAGTACGGTTCTACCACGAATCGCGGTTTGAAATCGTTACGCGATAGTACGGCTTGTCCTTTTCGGCCGGATCCATCGTGAACTCCTCCGCTGTTTTGTTCGGATCGTAGCCGCGCCATAACCATGCGAGCGATTCCGGCAGATCTAAGGCGGCTTGCGCCGAATCGTGAGTCGCGTGTCCAAACCGGAAATGGAAATCGTACTCGCGCATCTTGAGCGAGTTTGCCAATTGAATGTTCTGCAGCGGCCACGAGCCATGCGTGTTTTCCAGATCGTCGGCGCCGTCGCTCATCCAAATCCGGATATTTCGTTTGGGCATCTTGCGAACCATAAACGGATAGAGATTGCCGCCGTCCAGTTTTTCTTCCGGATGCCACTGGATAGAGGTATAGCTGCCGATGGTCGAATGCACTCGCGCAAACTTTTCAGGATTAAACCACGCCGAATTCAGTGAACAGATGCCGCCTGACGATTCGCCGGCGATGCCGCGACTGTAGCCGTCGGATCGAAGTTTGTAGATTTTCTCCGCCTCGGGCAGGACTTCTTCGAGAAGGAAGCGATTGTAGCGGTCGCTAACGGTGTCATATTCGATTGAGCGCATCGGCTTGCCGTCAGGTGAGAAGCCGGGTGCGATCAAGACGTGAACCATGGGCGGAATCAACTTCTGCGCCACCAGATTTTCAGTGACGGTAAACAGCCGCAGCTTCGCCAGATCGCCGGCGATAATGGTCTGCCCGTCCTGCCAAACCATCAAAGGCGCGGGTACATTGTGGTCCACACCTGGCGATGCGTAAATCCAGTAGTCGGCTTTCATGCCGTCGTAGATTTTGCTCGTGATCGTGTGCTTTTCGCTCAGCGTGCCTTTCGGAACTCCCGGCTGCGGATATGAATCGGGATTGTAGCCGGCGACATCGCTGCGTTTACCGAGCGGTTTTCCCCCAGCATAGAACTGATACGCGTGCGTTACGCCGACGCGCATCTTGACCAAACGCATCCACAGTCGAGTCTTCGCCTCGCTGAGAGGCGCGGGCTCATCCAGATTCGAGCCGCTAATTTGCGCCATGGGTAATGCAGGCTGCTCGTCAATGGAGACAGACGCCTGCGATGAGGACGGAACTATGAACAGGTAATCCTGACCCCAAACAGCGACGCCACCTTTGGCCAACGAAGCCTTGTTGACCAGATCCTGCAAGCCGGGCGTTGCGGGGCCTTGGCGCGCGGCAGCGATTAATTCAGCCAATGGATGATGTTGCGCGAAAACGATTGTGCCTAATGCCAGGCACACAGCGAGAGCGGCGTGTTTCATGTGAGAGCGAGACGGCTAATTATGTCAGATCGCCAAGGAATTGGAGTCGATCCTGGCTGTCGCCGAAATGATCAGTGGGCACGCCTGCGGCATCCAACATGCTGAGGTAGAGATTCGCAACCGGTTGGCTCTGCGCATAACGAACATGTCTGCCGGTTTTGAACGAACGAGACCCGCCGGCTAGGAGCGCAGGAAGATTGTCGTGGTTGTGCCGGTTGCCATCGCTGATACCGCTACCGTATAGAATCATCGTGCTGTCCAGAAGCGTGCCGTCACCTTCCGGGATTTTCTTCAGCTTATTAAGGAAATACGCGAACTGATCCATATGGTGCTCGTTTATAGCAGCTACTTTGTCCATGAGCACCGGGTTGTTTCGATGATGCGACAGGCCGTGGTGGCCTTCGGGAATCCCGATCTCGCGATAAGAGCGGTTGCTACCCTCGCGCGCCAACATGAAAGTCGAGACGCGGGTCGTGTCGGTCTGCAGGGCAATCGCAAGCAAGTCGAACATAAGCCGGGCATGAGGGGCAAACTCGATTGGAATACCGTCGGGCTTCGCCATTGACGGAAGCGTCACGGCCTTATCCGCCATTTGCTTTTCCATCATTTCGACCTGCCGTTCTACTTCGCGAACGGCAGTGAAATACTCATCGAGCTTGCGCCGGTCCGTCTGTCCGAGGCCCACCTGAAGACGGCGCGTATCGGCGGCGACGAGGTCAAGAATGCTCTCACGCGCTCGCGCGTTGCGGGCACGGGCGGTAGAATCTCCGGCATTTTCGTCATTACCGAAGAGGCGTTCGAAAACGGCCCGTGGGTTGATTTCGGGCGGATTCGGCACGGTGGCGGAGCGCCAGGAGATGCTATTTACGTACGCGCAGGCATAGCCGGAGTCGCAATTACCCGCGAGATGTCCATCTTCGCAACCGAGTTCGAGCGAA
>DAISJE010000431.1:0-4446 GCA_036821665.1 Bryobacteraceae bacterium
CGTTTCACGGTGAATACGTTGTTACTCTCCAGAACGGAACACAGTTGCAGTCGGGACGCGTATACCACGAACGAGTGAGGGCGCTGGGCAGCAATCCGTTCTAAATGAGACGCGCAAGTGTATCGGCAGGCGATCACCTTCTGGTCGCCTGCCTCGAACCTCACTTAAAATGCGAGCTTCAAACTCACCTGAATCGTGCGAGGTGAATTTTCGGTCCCAAATGCTGCCCCGAAGGGGCCGCAACTCGATTGCGAGACATCGGTGCAGAAACTGTTGTACTGGGCGTAATTAAAAGTGTTCAAAAATTCGCCGCGCAGCCAAGCTTGGAATCGTTCGCCCCCAAAATTCTTGGCGACTGACAAATCCACATTGCGGGCGGCACGCTCTCGAAGCTGCGTCATTCGCTGAGGGGCATTCCCGAGTGTCCAATTGTTTGCAGGCGCCGCATATGCAGCCGAATTAATCCAGTTGTCTGGAGTTCGATTGGAGGGAACAGGGTTGCCAACTAAATCGGCGATCTGCGGCCCTGGATAGCCGTAAGGACCAAGTGGATTAGTGCCGCTCCACTGCACCGCACCTGGAATGGGCAGGCCGCTGGCGATCCGGATCACGCTTGAAAGCTGCCAGTTTCCGAGCACTTCCTTCACAATGCCGGGAGCACTGTTTCCCCAATGTTTGCCCCGCCCGTAGGGAAGATCGTACACGAGCGCGGTCGCGAAGCTCTGCGGAACATCGTGCGTGCTGATGTTGTAGTCGAGCATTGTGTTGTACGAATCGCGCCACTGGTTGCCGGTGCCCCATCCGATGAAATCCTCAGGGCCGTTGTCCAGGGCTTTCGACCATCGGTACGTCATCAGAAGATTCAGCCCGGCACTGAAGCGGTAATTATATTTCACGTCCAGAGCGTTGTAGGAAGAACGGGCGCCAGGCAACGAGCGGTTCCAAATGAGGTATGTGAATTCCGGAAAGGGCCGTAATAACTGGTTGTACGCTATGGTGTTTTGCGAACCTAGCGGCGTGCTTGGATCCAAAATCCCGAAGAATGGATTCGCTACTTGTTGATCGAGCTTTGATTGCAAACCTAGGTACTGATCCGGCAGTTGATCCGCATTGATGTTGGGATTGCCGTACAGCAGCTTACGCCCGCGATTTCCAATGTAACCGACCTGAAACACCGAATGCGGGCTGACCTGGTACTGCAAATCGAAGCTCCACACTTCGCTATACGGAGTGGGGTGCGGCGCTTTAGGCCAAATCTGACTTTGCCCATCGCCTACTAGCGTCATCAGGCCTTGCGAGCTACCAGTCGGCTGGTTGATCCCGTTCGGAAATGGGTTGTTGACCAGATTGAGCGGAACGTAGCCGTTCTGTGTCGTGGCATTGTACGTTGTCGAGGAGCTGAATCCGAGAAATTGGCCGGGTTGGTCAAAACTAATCATCGCGGAGGGTGGCAGGAAATAGATGCCGGCGCCGGCGCGAGCGACTAGCCTATTGGTGATTTTGTAGGCAATGCCCAGCCGAGGCGCAAAGTCTTTATCATTCGGAGGCCATGCGAAACGCCCATTTCCGTTCGTTTGCGCATAGTCGAAACCGCCGTACACCGGGAATCCGAGCGGGCCGCTGATAGGATTCAGAACTTTAGTGTCGAAGTACTCGAGGCGGTCATACCGCTCTGTCGCGGGACGTTGGTTCTCATATCGCACGCCGATATTGACAGTAAAACGCGGCGTAACGCGCCACTGATCCTGAATGTATGCGCCATAGCTGTGCAATCCCATCGCCGGGTCGATATTAGCCGACTGTCCACCGCCGCTGGAAGTCCCGAGCAACATGGACGCGATTGCGTTTCCCGAGAGAATGGACCCGCTGTTACTCGCGATACACGGGCCGCCCGGGTTGGGGTCGCACGAGGTTAAGGCGGTTCCAAAGTTGAAGGCAGGGGATCCCGAGTTTACGCCGTTTGACTCCTGAGTATTGTTGATTCGCATGTCATCGAAATTGGCTCCGAATTTGAGAGTGTGTTTCGAAAATACCTTTGTAAGGTTAATTCCGATGGTATTCGAATAACGCGTGTAAATGTCGTAGCCGCCGCCGAACGCAACCCCCAGGCTGGAGTAATTTTCGACATTGATTCCTGGAAGAATCGGCGCTTGAAACAGTGAAGGCGAAAGTCCGATCGTTGCTGCATCGGCGCTGCCGAGCGTCTGCGCTATATGCGCTTCCTGCCACCGCGTATAACTTATGAAGGAGTTAATCACCCACGTCGGGCTGGGGGTCACGGTGTCATTCAAAACTATCTGATATCCGTTGTCATGCTCATTCACGCCCGAATCGCCGCCGGTACAGAAGAAACAAGGGACGGTTGTATCCTGGCGGAAACGATCCGACCAGCGCACAAAAAGTCTATGATTCGCGCTTTGTTCCCAATCGACTCGCGTATCCATCTTGTCGTTCGTGTTATCGGCAGCGCCTTGCGCTAAAAAGTTATTAATCTGATTCGGCCCCTCGCCTGGGCGGTTGGGAAGCGGATACAGGACGAGCATCTTTGCGCCGACTGGGTTGATTAAAGACTGCGGAATCTTGTTACCCGGAAACTGCGTGCGCGTGTATGTCCCATCGGGAAGCGCTGCCGTCGTGAACGGGTTATAGATCAAATTTGGCGATCCGTCGGAATTCAGCGAACCGGAGAAATCGCCGGCGCGTTCGGCAGCCGTGGGGACGGTTTGCAGTCCACTGCTTTCGGTACTTGGCTGGCGCAAGCCTTCGTATCCGCCAAAGAAAAACAGGTTGGCCCGTTTCAGAATGGGCCCACTGATATTTCCCCCGAACTGGTTTCGCTTGAAAGCTCCCTTCGGCGTGCCGTATTTGTTATTAGACCAGGAATTAGCATTCAAGGCTGAATTCTGAAGATAGTCGTATGCCTCTCCATGAAACTGGTTCGAGCCGCCTTTGGTGATAAGCGTAACGATACCGGCGCCGGCGCGCTCGTACTGTGCATCGTACGTATTCGTAACAATCTGTTGCTCCTGTACGGAATCCTGCAAAGGAGACACCATGAGGCCGCCCCAATCCACCGCCGTTGATGGAGCGCCGTCAATCAGAATTGATGCCTCGCCGGTCCGGCCGCCGTTCAGTCCGAACATGCTGGCGTTCTGATCGAACGTTCCATTCGTTTGGGTCATCCCCGAAGGCCCCGGAGTAGTGCCGGCCACAGCAAAAACGAAGTTCAGAGGAGTTCGGGTGGCATTCGGCAGGGCGCTGATGAGCTGGCTGTTTAGCGTGTCTGCGCTATTCGCTGTCTCCGTATCCAGCAGCACCGCCGAGGCCGTCACTGTCACCTTCTGCTCCGTATTGCCCAGTTCGAGCGAAACGTTGACCCGGCTGTTGATCTGAGCCTGCAGAACCAGATTCGTCTGTGTAAACGTCTTGAAGCCTGGCGCGCTCACGCTGATCTGATACGTCCCGGGCGCAAGATTGTTGAACTGGTACGACCCGTCATTCAGTGAGGTGAAGTCGCGAACATCGTTTGTCCCCATGTTTTTCAGTTCGACTTGCGCATTCGCTACCGCTGCGCCTGTCGGATCGGTTATGAGGCCGGTGACCGATGACGTGAACGTCTGGCTGAACGATAATCCACAAAACAAAAGTGCAAGGGCGAGAACACTCGCAACCCTGGAAAATTCACGGGGTGCATTTTTCAGCACATGGCATGAACGCACGAATTCCTCCTCACAGAAACCCATTGATCCCCTCAGGCGAGGGGAGCCGCTGGGCTCAACATACCAGAAGCGTCGTGAACTCTTCAAGAACTTTCACCTAAAATTTCATCGAAGTGATAAAAAATTGATTGTGGCGCACGCACTTTGAATGGAAATCGGGGACACTCCGGGCTAGCATCCGAATCGCGGCGGTCTCCGATTAGCAGGCGTGTCCCCGATTTCCAGTGCTACTGAAACTGCTTCGCCAGCCCGTATTGCCGTGCTTTTTGCAGCATTTGCGCCGCTTCGGAACGAATGGCCGCACTGGGCTTCAACGATAGGATTTGACGTGAAGTAGCGGCGGCTTCATCCAATTTCCCGTCTTCTAGTAGTAGTTCCAGGTACCGTACCTGCGCATCGATATTGTTCGGGTTCGTTTGCACGGTCCGCTCCACTCCGGCCCGATAGCGGGTGCGCTGCTCCGCCGGCGAGAGGCTCAGAAAATCGATCAGACCCGCGGGATGCGGCAGTTCCGATTTGCCGGGTCCCAGTTCGCGGGCACGGGCAAAAATAGTTTTCGCTTCCTGCCCCTGGCCGGCTTTAGACAACGCGCGGCCCAAATGCAACTGAATCGTTGCATCGTTCGGAGCGGCTTCGGTTGCCTTTCGAAACACCCGTACAGCATCTTCGGTGCGGTTTAGCGCCATGTAGGTCTCGCCCAAGCGATTCAGTACAGCCGGATTATCAG
>DAISJE010000432.1:0-4442 GCA_036821665.1 Bryobacteraceae bacterium
GCACGGCGGAACGCAAACTGGAAACGCTGCAGCAATCGGTATCGCATAAGACACGCGATTTCGCGATGCTGCTTGACCAGGCGTTCCTTGCGCCGGAACCCGGGCCGAACAATAAGTGATCTTACTCGGCGCGCAGCGCTTCAGCCGGATCGACTCTGGCGGTTCTCCGTGCCGGCAAATAACTGCCAAAGAAAGCCGCGATAGTCAGGGCTACTGAAGCGGCAATGTACGTCGCGGGATCGGCCGGGCTGACCTCGAACAGCAGCGATTTCATCAGATGAGTCGAAATGAAAGCGGCTATCAATCCCAAGGCCGCCCCGATGGCGCAAGTTGCCAGACCATCGCGAATGAATAACCCTGTGACTTCCGGCAGCGAAGCGCCTAACGCGATTCGTATCCCAACCTCACGCGTTCTTTGCGCGACCGAATAAGAAATGACTCCGTAGATTCCAACCACCGCGAGCAGCAGGGCCATGCCGCCGGCGATGGCCAGCAGCACAAGCGCGAACGAGGTACGGCCAAGCGATTGTTCGTATACAGCGTCCAATGTTTTGATATCTGTAACGGCCAGACTCGGATTTACGCTCTCGACCGCTTGCTGGATCTCGCGGCGCAATCCAGCCGAGCCCGCGCGCGGCGTCCGGATAAGATAGGCGACTCCGCGGATTAGAAACTCGGGATCGGATTGGAAATTCTTTAACAGCAGCGGCCAGTATGCGATATCAGGCGCTTTCCGATCCACGCCGTCATCGTGTAAATCTGCCACCACGCCGATCACCTCCCGCCAATCGTCCTTGAGCGTGACGCGAATGCGTTTGCCTATTGCTGAATGGGGATCGCTCCACAGTTCTCGCGCCATATTTTCCGAAACTAAAATAACTGGCGTTTGCTTGTACAATTCGCTCCAGGTGAAATCGCGCCCTGCTATAAGATGGCTGCCGATTGCCGCAACGTAACCCGGCGATACATACTTGAAGCGCCGTACCGGGCCTATGCTGCCTTCTGCGTATTGTTGGCCTTCGACAAAGACGGCTTCGTTCTCACCGCCCTCGAGCGGAAGACTGCTCGTAATCGCGACGTTTGAAACGCCCGGCAGAGACTCGATCTTACGTAAAATTTGCTCCTCCATCCGTACGACGCGCTTAGGTTCTTTGATCTGCGTTTCCGGAATTCCGGTGCGTACGGTCTCGATTTCCGCCGCGCCTGAGAACCCAGGCTCTACGTGACGCAGTACCAGGAAAGTGCGGATCATCAGACCGGACCCAACCAGCAGCAGCAATGCCAAGGCCGTCTGCGCAATGAGGAGAGCACGCCGGGCACGATGCCGTTCTCTGCTGTTCGTAAGCAGGCGTCCGCCGCTGCGGAGACCGCTCGCGACCTGAGGACGCGCATAGCGGAACACCGGAATCAGACCGAAGAGGAGGCCAGAAGCCAGCGAAAGTATTAGGGCAAATAGCAGCACGCTTGGGTCGATCGAAATATCTTGGACGCGCGGCAGGTGCGGCACATCCGAAGTGACCAGTACATGCAAAGAGCCGTACGCAATTGCGAGCCCTTGAGCGCCTCCGATCAGTCCGACCATCGTACTTTCTACGAGCAGTTCACGCGCAAGGCGTCCCCATCCGGCTCCGAGCGCGGCACGAGTGGCGAATTCCTGCTGTCGGCCATCTGCGCGAACCAGAAGCAGGTTGCCCACGTTTGCACACGCAATAGCCAATAAGATGCCAACCGCAGCCATCAGCACCCAGAGCGTTCGCGCGATATCGCCTACAAAGACGTCTTTTAAGAAGCGGAGCCGCGGCGCAAAGCGCGCATCGGCGAATGCATTCGGGCTCCAGCCGGGATTCAGCGCAAATTTGGATGGAGCCATTGGCAACATGCGAGCTACATCGGCGTTGGCCTGCGCAACAGTAATTCCAGGTTTCAGCCGCGCAATACCTTGACAGCAGAAGCTAATGAGGCGAACCTCGGACCGTTCGATACGGAAGGGCGCAACCAGTGAAATTTTGCGGTCCAAAAACTGGAATGTAGGCGGTAGAACGCCAATAACTGTGTAAGCATTGCCGTCCAATCGAATGCGCCGGCCGATAACACCTCGGTCTGCACCGAATCGCGATTTCCAGTAACCGTCGGATAACATCACCGTCCGCTCGCCGTTCGGGTTCTCATCAGCAGCCTTGAAGCCACGACCGAGTGCCGGTTGAACTCGCAACACGCCGAGAAACCCATCGCTAACGGTCAGGCCAGTGACCTCTTCCGGCAGCCCCATACCCGTCACCGTCCAGGAGTCGTTCGTCCACATGGCGACGTCTTGAAAGACGCGATTTTCTTCCCGATAAGTAAAGTAGAGCGATGCGGCCAGATTCATTTCCGGAATGTTGAGGCCCGGCGCGGTATGCAAGAGCGCCACCAGTTGGTCAGAATGCGGGTACGGCAGCGGCTTCAGCAGCACGCCGTCAATGACTGCGAAGATTGCGGTACTCGCGCCGATGCCCAGCGCTAATGTCAGCACGCTTGTTACGGTAAATCCCGGAGTCTTACGCAGTCGGCGAGCCGCATAGCGCAAGTCAGCAAAGAACCTTTCGATTCGGTTCTCCCAGCCGTATTCCCGCACTTGTTCCCGAACCGCGGTTGCACTTCCCAGTTGCACCCGCGCCGCCCGGCGAGCCTCATCGGGAGAGAGTCCTTGCGCTAAAAACGCTTCTGTGGATTCCTGTAGATAATAGTTCACTTCGTCGGCGATTTCCCGATCGGCAACTTTTCGATTGCCGAGTACGCGAAGCCCGCGCGTGAGTTGACGCCACAAAGACACGGCTAACTCTCCGCTTTCAGGAGACGCGATATCGCCGCCACTCTGCGGTTCCAATTGGCGGTTTCGATTTCAAGCTGCTTTCGTCCCGAGCGCGTAAGCGAATAATATTTTGCCCGGCGCGAGTTGCCGGTCTGTCTCCACTCGGAATCGAGCCATCCCATGCGCTCAAGCCGCTGAAACGCTGTGAGAAGAGATCCGGGGTTGACTTTGAACACTCCGCGGGATATCTGCTCAATCCGCCGGGCAATACCGAAGCCGTGCAGAGGCTCAAGACTGAGCGTCTTGAGAATCATCATGTCGAGCGTACCCTGAATGACGTCCGTGCTGGGTTCTTCCATTTCGTGCTCCACAGAAACAGCGTATAGCTTACTGTAGCCCTTCACATCTTGAAGGTCAAGGGTTGATCGGCAGTCTGATGGTCAGCCGTACCGCCTTCTGGCGCTAGTGGCTCAGAGTTTCTGAATCTACTCCGTCCGCAGCGCTTCGAGCGGCGAGAGAAGGCTCGCACGAGCGGCCGGAATAAACGATGCGATCAGTGCCGCAGCACTTAGTGCCAGAATTGCAATTGCTGTCACTACCGGGTTGTACGGATTTGTTCCGTAAAGTTGGTTGCCGAGCACTTGCGCCGCTCCATAGGCCAGCGGGAGGCCGAACAAAAGCCCGAGAGCAATCAAAGAGAGCGCGCTGCGGAGGATCAGTCCGATCACGTTCAGGCGATTCGCTCCCAGCGCCATTCGCACGCCGATTTCAGTGGTTCGCCGGCCGGCATTGTAAGCAGTCACGCCGTAGATTCCGATCGCGGCCAGAAGAACAGAAAGAAGCGCAAATAGTTCAGTCAGGCGAGCGATCAGCCGCTGCTGCCGGAAAGCGCCCTGAACTTGATTGCGCAGGCTTTGGACCAGGTTCACGGGCAGGTTGGGGTCGATAGACGCCACGACTCGCCGGATCTGCTCGCTCGATACGGTTGCCCCCGGCTTGAGCAGAAGGATGACATCGTGCATGTAATGTGTCATTGAATCGCTCTGGGTATCGTCGGGTTTCGGATAGACGGTATATTGCGCTTCAGGAAGAAAGAAGAACGAATCGATCGGCAGGCCAGGACTGCCGCTGATGCGCGCATCCTTCGCGACACCTACAATCCGATACAGACGAGTTGCCCGCGGGTCGCTATCGCCGAAGAATTTGCCGATCGCGTCCTCACCCTTGAAGAATTTTTTAGCGAACGCCTGGTTGACTACAGCTACGTGCTGCGAATTTGCGGTGTCCTGTTCGGTAATGCCCCGTCCTTCGACAATCGGATTTCCTATCGTCTCGAAGAATCCAGGCGTCACGCGGTCCACGCCAGCCATGTTCTTTTCATTGGGAGTTGGCTGCCCATCCACGTAGATGCTGTGGTTCCAATCGCTGCTTTGAGGTGAGTACATGCACATGGATACCGAAGCAATGCCCGGCATCGCCGCAAACGAATCGTGCAAACGGTGGTAGAGCGTGTCCAGCTGTGCGAGTCGATATCCTGCTAACTGCGGATCGATGTTTACAACCGTTCGCCTCTCCTGTTGGAAGCCGAAATCCTGATTCTCCAGGTTGTGTAGCGTAGCCGTTAACAGTCCGGCGCTCGACAGCAGCACCA
>DAISJE010000433.1:0-4430 GCA_036821665.1 Bryobacteraceae bacterium
GAATTGCGATCAATTTGGATCTGACTTCGCGGTACGTTTTCATCAAATGCGTAACATCAGGCCGAACCGAATGGCGGACAAACATGTTGCACAGCTCGCGCATGACACCTTGAACGGTTCCTTCGTGGATATTGATATCCGTTCCGCCAAGATCGCTCATCGACTTGTTAAGTCGGTGCCGTACCGAATCGCAGACAAACCAGGAGTGCCGGCCGGGGTTCACATGGGCGCACAGCATGGTACAACGTAAATAGTTGACAGCAAAGAAAAGCGGGAGTAACTCAATGGTAGAGTCACAGCCTTCCAAGCTGTTGGTTGCGAGTTCGATTCTCGTCTCCCGCTCCAGAGTTTCAATAGCCTGCAAGGAATCGCCGGCAGGGCGGGTGTTGCCATCCTCCACTGCTTCCGGTTTTTTTCTGCGCTTCTGATCGAGATCGACAGCGCTTGAGCTTGCAAAAGGAGGTTCCTTAAAGTGCTTCCTGCCGGTAGCGCCAAGCAGGTGACCATTTATGTCAATCAAGACACTCGTGCGCACGTAGAACCGTTATGGTCTGCGATCCTCAATTTTTTGCGATCCAGGCATGTAGCCGGAGCAAGCTTGTTTTGGGCAGACATGGGGTTTGGCAGCCATGCGCAAATGCGCAATCCCACATCGGAGTATGCAGGTGAACACCGGCCGGTTCGGATCGAGTTTATCGATACCGCCGAGCGGGTTGAAGCGCTCTTGCCGGCTCTCTACGAAATGGTCACCGACGGGTTGATCGCGGTTCACGATACTACCGTTATTAAGTCCGTTTCGAAAGACCACGCGATGCGCGAAGTTGAGCTTCCGCGAAAGACAGTGACGCGCGCGGGGAAACTCGTACGGATCTACATCGGAGAATCGGACAAATGCAATGACGAGCCTCTTTACGAAGCCATTGTCAAAAAACTCCGGATGATGGATTGTTCCGGTGCTACGGTACATCGCGGCATACTCGGCTACGGCGTCAAAGGTCATACGCATAAAGAAGGCCGCTTCCGTCTTTCACACGATCTCCCCGTCATGATTTCGGTTGTCGAAGATGTTAAGCGAGTGAGCGAGTTGATCCAGTCAGTGTCCGGCATGATGTCGGACGGGCTGATCGTTACGTCCGATGTCGAGTTGCACGAGATCGTGCAGGAGATTCCGGCACCAGGAGAATCAGGAAATGAGCCCCGGTAAACTACTTCGGATATACATCAGCGAACGCGACCAATACAATGGCAAGCCTCTCTATGAGGCAATCGTATCCAGATGCCAGGAACTTCAATTGGCCGGCGTAACGGTCTTCCGCGGGCTGGAAGGATTCGGGCACACATCCGAGGTTCATCGTCCTCGTCTGTTTGTGCACGATCAGCCAATCGTTATCACGGTTGTCGAGACCCCGGAGAAGTCTGCTCAGGCGTTGCCTCTATTGCAACAAATGATGAAGACCGGAGTTATTGCGGTGACCGACGTAGAAGTGACGATCGTTTCCAACGCTAACGTTTCTGGTTGGAAATAGCCGCTATCTTCTACGCCACCCATGCGGGATCTAAGCCCCAACGGCGGTACTGCGAGAATAAAAACGCCCTATGATGATTGCCCCTCTGGTTATGCTTTTCGCATCCGCCGCGCCGGTAAAAACCCTCACGCCCGTCGAGAATGCATGGTCGGTGTTGCAGTATGGCGTTAAGGACAATAGTTCGGACCGGCGCGCTCAAGCGGTTCATGCTCTTGGCTCTTTGATTCAAAACCATCGCGCCCAAAACCTGGTTGAGCCTGCGCTAAAGGACAGCAGTACCAATGTACGCGCAGAAGCGGCCACTTCGCTCGGCAGAATGAAAGCTACTTCCGCAATTCCCGCACTAAAAAAGGCGTTGGACGACGATGAAATCAAAGTGGTTCTGAGCGCCGCCGACGCGCTGTACAATTTGCACGACCCGGCCGCCTACGACGTGTACTATGCCATTTTGACCGGCGAACGCAAGGGCACTCCGGGTCTTGTTGAATCGCAGCTTAACCGGTTAAAAAACCGGAAAGACTTGGAAAAGCTTGTGTTTGAAACAGGAATCGGATTCGTTCCATTCGGAAGCATCGGATATGAGGCTTGGAAGACAATTACACAAAGTGATGCCACTCTAGTTAAGGTCGACGCAGCGCTCAAACTGGCCAAGGATCCCGATCCCGCGAGCGGCCGGGCACTGGCTAATGCCTGCGAGGACGATAAGTGGCAAGTTCGCGCGGCAGCAGCACATGCCATTGCGACACGCGGCGATACCGCACTATTAAAAACGCTGATCCCTTTACTCAACGACGACAGCGATACGGTACGGTATGAAAGCGCGGCCTCTCTGATTTTGCTTTCATCTCATCCCCATAACCGCCCACGGTCCAAAAACTGAACGGCGGCCCTTACATCCTTTGCAGGCGAGCAATGCGATCGGCCGTTGGCGGGTGAGTAGAGAAGAGCCGCATCAGAGATGCGCCGGTGAACGGCTGAATGATAAAAAGATGTGCGGTTGAGGGGCTGGCGTCCATGGGCAGACGTTTCGCATAGACATCGAGTTTCTGCAGCGCCGAAATAAGCTTATGCGGGTTGCCCGTGTACTTTGCGGATGCTGCGTCGGCGTCGTACTCGCGGCTGCGGGAAATAGCCATTTGAATTAGCATAGCGGCGAACGGGGCGAGAATGAGCATCAGCAGTCCGCCCCATGCTCCGCCTTCGCGGTCGTCATCGCGGCTTCCGCCACCAAAAAAGAAACCCATGCGAGCGAGGAACGTAATAGCCGTCGCTATGGTGGCCGCGATCGAACTGATGAGGATATCGCGGTGCAGAACATGTCCCAACTCGTGCGCGACCACCCCTTCAATCTCATCGTCCGACATTGCATTCAAAATCCCGGCCGTGAACGCTACCGATGCGTTCTGCGGATTGCGGCCCGTGGCGAACGCATTCGGGGAGTTATCGGGAATTAGCCAGAGTTTCGGCATCGGTATGCCCATGCGCTGCGCAAGACCCGCGACAATTGGATAGACGCGTCCGTACACCGCCGCATTCTGACTGGGCGTGACCGGCTGGGCCGAATAAGTCGCGAGCGCCAGTTTATCGGAGAAAAAATAGCTGAAGACATTCATGGCGATCGCAACAGCCAAGCCGATATAAAGGCCCTGGCGGCCGCCAAAAAGTTCACCTAAGAACAACAGCAGGCCGCTAAGGACACCAAGCAGAAGAACGGTTTTTACTGTGTTCATGTTGGCCCGAGCTCGCGAGCTAAACTGCTATGTCGTCGACTTCGTGCTGCCGGCGGTGTTCGAGGATTGGTGTTTCCGGTGATGGGACCGCTTCGATCCGGTCTTTTTTTCGTTGCTTCCCGTCTTCGAACCCTCATGACGCTGCTGCCCCAGATCGGGATTGTTGGTTTCCGGTTGCTGACGCGGAATGTCTTTATTCTGCGTCGGATTGGTTTGCTTAGTGCTCGTTTGCTGTGCTACCAGCATATCGGTTCCCAGTCCAAGCGCGCAACCGAGCATCAAAATCGCCATTCTTCTCATTCAGCCCTCGGGACGGCGTTATAGCCGGTCCACTAGTTGGACCGGCTCCTCATGGCTTTCGTTTCCCGGGTTTCGCTAGTTCGGATTGGCGGTTCCGGCTTATTGTTGGGTGCTGGGCGGTTGTTGCGACAGCGTGCCGATATTATCTTTGTTTACGACGAATGTACCCGTGTCGACGAAAGTTGGAAACGGAGAGTAGACGTCTTGCGCCCAGTTCCCGATCAAGGGCTTTGGCGGATGATGATGAATGTCGTCAAGCAGCTTGGTCCCGTAATACGCCATCGTCCACGGCTTCTGCGCAATAGTGGCTGAGATCACGCCCTTGTTGATCCAATCGACAGTTCCCGGATCCGTGTCCATGGCGATGATTTTGACCTTGCCGGTCATGCTGGCCCTGTTCACGACGTCCGCTACCGCCGGACACGCAAGCGCCTCCAGGCAGACGAACGCATCCACCTTCGCTTTACTGTCCAGCAGCTTCTTCGCCGAATCGAACGCCACATCGGAGTTACCGTTCATATCCACCACCTGCGTGATCTTGATGTCCGGGTGTTCGGCGAAAGCCGTTTCGTATCCCTGCAAGCGATCTTTCAAGTTGTTTTGGTTGGGAATCGTGAAGACGACGATGTTGCCTTTGCCGTCCAACAGCTTCGAAGTCATCTTCCCGCCGATAACGCCGGCATTGTAATTGTCGGTTCCAACAAAAAACAGCCGCTTGCTTTCCGGCGCATCTGAATCGATGGTAATGACGGGGATACCTTGCTCAAGCGCCGCATTTATATCTGGCGTAAGCAGGTTCGGATCGGCGGCGGAAACCATGATGCCGGACGGTTTTTCGGCAATCGCTCTTTTGAACGCATCATGCTCGCCCTGG
>DAISJE010000434.1:0-4414 GCA_036821665.1 Bryobacteraceae bacterium
CGGTGAAGGGCACGGCAGCAAACGCCGGCCTCGCCATGCGGCCGGCAGATGGGCGTTGTTGCGCCCCATTCCCACTAACATCGAATCTCCGGAACGGATCGAGCGCTTTGCGCGGCAATTGCTTCTCCGCTGGGGAGTTCTATTGCGCGATTTGCTGGTGCGCGAAACCCTCGCTCCACCGTGGCGTGAATTGCTCGTTGTACTGCGGCGGATGGAAGCGCGGGGCGAGATTCGAGGTGGACGGTTCGTCTCAGGATTTACAGGCGAGCAGTTCGCCCGGCCCGAAGCCCTCGAGCTGCTTCGCACGATTCGACGCAATGCCGAACGCCACGTTATCGGGCCTGTTTCAAACGCCGATCCATTAAATCTTGCCGGCATTATTCTTCCGGGTCCGCGCGTCAGCCGGTTGGCGGCTATGGGGGTGATTCCCGCCTAGTCACCTTTCGTCAGAGGAATCTCAATCCGTTCTTCGCGGCGACACCCCGTATGTATCGAGCGCCTTCGTCGTACTCTTCCGCCGTTTTCAGATGCTCCAACATCAGGGGCGTGGAGGCCTGAAGTTTGCTCAACTCGCCGAGATATCGACTGTAATCGATCTGACCGCGCCCTGGAATCACCTCCAAAAAATGCACGTTCATTTCGATCACCCACTGAAGATCTTTGGCGTGACAAGAGCGAATATAACGGCCCAGCTTCGAAAAACACTCGCCGATATAAGCGCTATTTTCGTAAAAGCGTTTGGGACTGTTGACGCCATTGCAGACGTCCAGATGAACACCGAATGCCGGGCGATCTACCGCGCGGATCAGGTCCAGATACGAATCCGGATTGTCCGGAATGCTCCAACCCATCATTTCAATGGTGAATTGCGTTCGCTTCGGTTTTACGGAATCGATAATGTGACGGCAGTTCTGAACGGTCGCATCGAAAAACTCCCGAGATAAATTCTTCGGGTTCGGTCCATACCAGACGGTTGGATTGTAACTGCCGGCTATATCCACGCAGCAGCGTGCGCCGACGGCTTCGGCTAAAGCACATCGCTCGGTGACATACGCCAGATTAGCGCGGCGCTTCTCCGGATCGGGATCGAGCATATTCTTCCACGCGCCAACTTCCGCGATGATTACTTTAGCGCGGGCGAAAGCGCGTTCGATGGCTTTGATCCGATCAGTGTCCGAAAGCTTTGCTTCCGGGCAGTATGCCGCGCTGTAACCTAAGCGCCGATGCTCGGCTGCGAGTTGCTCGGGGTCGTCCGATTTGAGAAAAATCGGACCACCCAGACAGAGCGGCGTTTGCGCGCCGGAAACGGCCAAGGGTGCCAGCGCGACGGCTGAAGCAGCAGCCAGAAACCCGCGACGAGTTGATTTCGGGGACATGCGAGCAGTTTATTCCTTTCTAAAGTGACCGCCACGGTACTCCAGAATTCTGCGGCTTCGGCGATACCCGACGGCGCGGTGAATTACAAACGCGAGAGTAGATTTAAGCAGCAATGAAGGTGCTGGTAGATACGTCTATTGGTCGCTCGCACTACGGGGGCGGCCTCGCGACCTCAATCCTCGCGAGAATTCACTGCTTAGTGAGGCAGTTGGAACGGGAGATTCTACAAAGTCGCTGAAGTCGCCAAAAGCATCAAAAGCGTGGTATTGGTACAAAATCGGTACAAAATCTATTTGCGCATGCGTATCGGATTAGGTCGCTCTTCAATTACTTGGCAACAGGATTTCAGGTCCCGATGCGTCAGCACCCCGTCAGCATGTCATTGATTGCGTTCATCCCGGGACTTGCCACCGAGCATCTCGACTGGTTCATGAGGCGATAGTAGTTATCCAGGTTATCGTACTGGGCACCGGTGGGCGGGTTCGCGTCCGGGTGCAAGATATCGTAAGCAAGCGCAACAGCCGCAGCAACGATTAGACCTTCGACGATGCGTTGGCCAACTCCGGACCGATCGAAACCCCGGCCTGTTGAACCCTGAGCATTTCGCGACGCTTGCGCCGGTGCCTTCGGAGTATCCGGGAGCGCGGCGAGGACGGGATAGAGCGCTGGGTCGCGTGCAGCGGCGGCCCTGGCCTTGTATTGCGCCACCTGCTGCTGAATCAGCGCCACATTTTCGCCCTGACAGGACTGAGCCTTCGCCTGCCAGCTCTGCGCCTGCGCCGGATCGGCGCGAACGCCGCTCCCGGTGACGTACAATTCTCCGATGGCGATCATCGCGAGACAATTGCCGCCGTCCGCCGCTTTTTTGTAAGACTCCATTGCCTTCACATACCAATAGGGCGGATCGCCGCCCAGCTTACCCATGTTGTATTCAATACCCAGGGCCAGCCACCCCCGCGAGTCGCCCGCCTCGGCGGCTCTTCTCGCCCAATCAGTTGCGCGATGGGCGCTTACGGGCGTTTTCTGGTCGGCATAGGCATCGGAGAGCAGCGGCATCGCGGGTACATAACCCGCGTCGGCGGCTTTTTGCAGAAGCTGAAAGTACCGCGAGCGGTCGGCACCTACGCCCAGTCCCCCGTGATAGAGCATGGCGAGCTGATATGTTGCCTGGGCGTTACCGTGGTCCGATGCCTGCTGATACCAGTAAGCGGCGCCCGCGTAATCGTGCTGCACCCTTCCGTCCAGGCCCAGGCTGCCGGATTCATAGACTCGCCCGAGGGCAAGCTGAGCCCTGGCGTCTCCGGCGTCCGCCTTCGCGGTTAGTGCGCGTTTCAGCTGGACGAGCGCAGCGGGTTCACCCGCCGTTTTGCCCGGCACGGGCCTGGTCAATCCGGTCGGCGTCCCGTAAGTAAAGTTTGCCTTGCCCAAGGCCGCGAGAGCTTTCGTCGCCAGCGCCTTCTCCTGCTCCAGACCGATCTCGCTCGGGCCGATCATCAATCGCGTTGTGCCTCCAAGGAACACAAACAGCGTCACATTATTGGGCTGTCCGATCCAGAAGGCCGCGTCGCCCAGACCGGACAGATCCGTCGGATGATCGTAGGTCCGCGTATCGACTTGCTTCCGCGCCTCGTCTACGGCGTGAGCATTGGGCATCGCAGAATACCGCACTTCAAGGCTGACATTCACGACCTTTGGCGGCTTGGGCTGATTGGGCGTCGCGTAGTTAAACCTGAAGTTGGTAAACTCGCAGCCCTGCTCCGCCTTGCCCTTCGTGAAATCCGGGTCGAGAAGCGAGCGAAACGGCGCGCTCGGCTTCGGGGGCAGGAGCGTCACGCCAAGGATGGTTTCGGCGTCGGCTTTGGAGACCAACTCGCAGGCGGGTTTGTTTTGTGCGTAGGCGGGCAAGGCCGAAAGCACGCACAGGCCAAAGAGGAAAACCCAATACATCCCGAGATAGTGCGTGCTGCGGCGAATTATGGAATCAATTTTTCTCAACTTCACCTTACATCTCCCGCTTGATCTTCACTAACGAATCCTACGAAATGCGCTGACATCGGGGTTTCATTTCTTGGTTCAGCCTGATTCAGTCTACACCGCGCGGCGATCTCGCTGAGGGTCCCTGCTTTAGAACGTTGAACCGGATTTGCTCTATATTTCGATTCACAGCATGGATTCTATGGGCGAATCCATGCGTAACGCGCTCGCCAAATACTGTCAGTGGGTTCAGCGGAACGATGCGGCGGCATCAGTACAAAAAAGGTACAAGTATGCGGCAGCTGTCTTCTAAATTGAATATAAGGTGGCTCCCCGACATGGATTCGAACCACGATTACAACAAGCCATTTAGAATCAGTAACTTGCTGATTCTAAAACCGTCTGAACCTCAGGAATCGGCAGGAAACAAGGCCATTCGTACACAGTTCGTACACGGGAGCGTGCCGGCGATGTCTCACGTTATCTCGCGCGCAGAACGAGCAGAGCCACATTGTTCGGAGGGAACTCCAATTCGGATTGCATATTCTAGGCGCATGCCGCCATCTCGCTGTTTATAAATTTCAACGCTCGACCGCGAAAAAGGTTCATAGCGGTGCTTTCGCGGACAGTTGCCCGCTAATTCAATTACCGCTGATATTATCTCTCTACGATAGGGATACTCGTTGACGATCTCCTGTTCAGTACCCCAGCTGGTAACCAGCGCAGAATTCGTCGAACAGTGATCCGGGGGCTCACGCGTGTGGGCCTCTTTCCTACTTCGTCAGCCATTGCCTGCGGTCAATGCGATAACTGAGTAAGGGTAAGGCCGAAGTGTAGCTCCTTTCGCCCTCCTGCTTGTTGGACTGCGAGCGTTTACCGACTGCGTGGTTTCCACGAACCTCGAGCACTCGCCAACACCACGGTCGCTATCTACTCAGTTTGCGGTGATCCTTTCGCCGGGCTGGCGGTGTTCGGCCTTATGTCGTTAGGTGACCGGATGAACGGGAGCCAAAAAATGACGATCCCGAATCGGTTCCGTACTGCCTGACTGCGAAGTATCTGC
>DAISJE010000435.1:0-4413 GCA_036821665.1 Bryobacteraceae bacterium
AGCCAGCGAAGGGGCATTCGGGTCGAGATTGGCGAACACGAACGGACCCAGCGAATCTACGCGCAAAGGCAATAAGGGATAGTCTTCAAGCCGGAAATTCTGCTCGGCAGCCGAGCGCGGAGCACGCTTCAGGCACCCGCTGAGATCGTAGGTCCACGCATGATAGCCGCATTGCATCATGGTGGCGTTCCCGCGATCTTTCATGACTTCGTGTCTTCGATGCCGGCAAACGTTGATAAAGCCTGCCAGACCTGACTCGTTGCGAATCACAACGGCCGGAACTTCGCCGACGTAACCGGTAACGTAATCGCCGAGATGCGAGAGTTCACTTGCAGGACCGATATAGTTCCAGCTTTTGCGAAAAACTTTGTCGATTTCGCTAGCAGTGATGGACGGATCGGTGTACCAGGGTGCGGGGAGAGATTCGCCGCGGTTGAGCGCGGCAATTAAACTATCGCTCGTTTCAAGATTCGAAGTCATAATGCTCCTTTGAAGTAACAGGACTCTAGCAAGGTGTATCCTCCACGGTTTTGGGGATCGCCATGCCTGATATCAACACCGGGATGGATAACAGCAGCAGTGCGCTGATGCAAAGCAGAGCACCCAGGAATCCCAGTGAATGAGCCGCCGCAGAGGCAAGCGCCGCAGTCGCCAGCATGCCTATGGAATAGACGACGTTATAAACAGCGTAGGCCGCCGAATAACAGGACATTCCAGCTCGATCGACTGCATTGCCCAGTTCCGCGGAAGCCGGGTTCAACATGAATGCGAACGAGATATAGACCAGGGCGACTGCCAGGCAAACCATGCCGGCTTGCCGGAACACCGCCAACAGCGGAAGGGTGCCCGCCATTCCGATTGCGCCCAATACGACGACGCGGTTAATAGATAATCGTTCCGAAAGTCGCCCTACAACCGGCGCAGATAGGCCATAGACCAGAGTCGAAACGGTAAAGATCAGGCCCATCGTTTGCGAAGTCGTGCCGTAACGCGCCTGGCGGGCCGGCAATAGAGGCTCAATGATCCCGACGGCGAATGCCGCGAGTGCGACCGTGAGAGCGGGAATGGCGACGGACCTGTTCAGCAATAACTGCCGGACTTCGATTTTCTGCTTCTCAACGCTGCGCTCTCGCGGAATGAAAGCAATGATGAGTAGCGCGTTAACGGCAAGCAACAGACCAACAATGAAGAAGGGCAGCTTGTACCCTCCGGCGTGAGATAGAATTCCGCCGGCAACGGGTCCGAGAACTGAACCTGCCGTACTGCCGGTAAACGCATAGCCGATCATTTCTACCCGTCTCTCGACATAGTGGGCGGCAACTAACGCAAGGCCGGATGTCCACAGCGCGGCCGATGCCGACCCTTGGCAGAGCCGTGCCCAAAAGAAAATCTGGAAGTTGGATCCCATGCTGAAGAGCACCGCCGCAGCCCCGCTAAGACAACACCACATAACAGAACGGGTTTACTGCCGGTCGTGTAGCCTAGCCAGCCAAAGAGTGGGGTTACCAGCAACACGCTGACCGCGTATGCCCCATAAAGCCACGCCAATTGCCCTTCGTTGTTCAGTCCCGCGGGAGCATGCGTGATCAACGAAAGGTGGACGCCATAGAGGAAATAGTCGAGGAACAGCGAAAATGCGATGGTCGCGACTAAGATCCAGGGCGGACTCCGCATAAGATCCCAGCCCAATATTGTCTCTCATCTGATAAAGCGCAAGGCAAGCGCAAATCGGATCATCGCGGCGGTGTCGAGCTATTTCGACATGCTCTTTACCAGAGCTTCCAGACCATTCCAGGCAATCTGCACGCCGATACACAGCAGCACGAAGGCGATAACGCGCAAGATCCCCTGAACGGTTTGGGGCGCGATCTTTTTGGCAATCTTCGGAGCGTATGTGTAACTTAATAAAATCGTAAAACTCACCGCAACAATCGAAATCGTTATGCCCACATGCGCCAGCACGTTATTCAAAACGCCTCTTCGTGATGCATGTGCGCCCAAGGTCAGCATGACTACGATACAACCGGGTCCGGCCGTAATGGGAAACGTTAGCGGATAAAAAATCTTATCTTCCAGCGCCCCGCCCCCATGGTGCGCCTGTTTAGCCGCTTCTTCTTCATCGCCGGTGCTCTTTTCCTGCAATAACCCCCAACCCATCGCCGCAAGGACCA
This sequence comes from Bryobacteraceae bacterium, assembly GCA_036821665.1. Classification (GTDB taxonomy): domain Bacteria; phylum Acidobacteriota; class Terriglobia; order Bryobacterales; family Bryobacteraceae; genus Bog-105. The sequence continues at coordinate 2,172 of DAISJE010000435.1, forward strand.
AACCGCCCGCGAGCTGTACCACCGGAAGAGAAATGCCAAAAAAGGTTAATAGGGTCGCTCCAATCAGCTCTATGAGGCCCAAAAACAGGGTTGTGCTTATTGCGATCCGACGGGCGAGATTGCGGAAGGTATCGGCAGGCGCGTTGCCGACGACGCCGAGGAAGATTAGCGCCGAGCCGAGCGGATTGATAACCGGCAGAAGCGCTGAAGCCCAGCACAAAGTACTTCAGAAGGTCTCTCATTGCGATGAATGATACCGAAATGCTCAAGGTGCAGATCTGGGGAAGTCACAGTACTTTTGAATGATCCCCAATATGTCCCTGTCTCCGCTTTAATGAATAGAAGCAAGTGTTCGCGGTAAGAATGGATAAGAAGGCAGTTCACGCGCATGGAAGTGTCATCAAATAATAGGGATCGGGAAGCCCCACGGCAGATCTCTCGAGTTGCCATCGTAGGTACGGGCTTCGTCGGAGCCACCACTGCATATGCGTTGCTAATTTCCGGAGCGGCCGCGGAGATTGTGCTGATCGACCGGCATCCGGAACGGGCAGAGGGACACGTTAACGATTTAAAAGACGCGGCGCTTTTCTCACATAACACGCACGTCGTTGCCGGCGATTTTTCCGATTGCGCGGATGCCGATGTGATTATCATCACGGCGGGCATCACTCAGGCCGGCCTCACATCGCGGCTCGACAATCTGAGAGAATGCGCAGTCATTCTCAAGAACATCGTCGAGCAGATTGTCCGCTACAATCCACGCGGCGTGTTACTTATTGCGTCGAATCCCGTGGATGTGCTGGCGTATGCGGTTTGGAAGTGGTCAGGTCTGCCGGCGTCCCGAGTCATCGGTTCGGGCACGAGCCTCGATAGCTCGCGTTTCCGAAGGCGTCTTGGGGAGAAGTATGGTGTGGCGCCCGAGAATGTTCACGCCTACATAATCGGGGAACATGGCGACAGCCAGGTTGCTGTACTCTCTTCCGCCCGTATCGCTGGAGTGCCTATTCGGGAGTTTTGCAGCGAGGAGGGGTTGCCCTGCGATCAAATTGCACTCGAATCCATCGCGAATGAGACACGTGTAGCGGGTTTGGAAATCATACACGCCAAGGGTGCGACCTACTATGGCATCGGCGCTGCACTGGTTCGGATCGTCGGCGCGATTTTGCGCAATGAGCACGCAGTATTAACGCTGTCGAGCCTGGTTCCACCTGACATGAACCTCGGCGAGCTGTTTCTGTCACTTCCAGTCATCCTCAATCGCGATGGCGTGGCTCGCGTAGTCCCGATACCATTGAGTCCCTCGGAACGAGAAAATCTGGAGAAATCGGCAGCGATCCTGAAGCAATATATTGCTACGCTGCCCGATCTGTGCGTCTGCAAGAACGGCTGAGAAAGAGACGAACTGCCGCTCCCGATGCCAGCGTCCGCCTACACCAACACAAGATTTTCGACGCGCTCAAAGTGAGATCTGTTCCTCGTGAGCAGCGGCACATCGTGCGCCAAAGCAATACCAGCAATCAAACTATCGCCCATTCCTATCTTTCGGCCTGTATGCTCAAGTTCGCGCCGAACGTCAGCCGCGTGTTCGGCGGCAGCACGGTCCAGCGGCAAGAGGCCGAGCGATTCAAGCAATTGACGCACTGCGTGACCGCGCTTGTTTTCACCGGCACCACTCAGAAGCTCGAAGCAGCTCACAGCAGTTGTTTGGAGCTGGTCCGCCGCAATATATTCCGCAACTTGATCGGTTGCTGGCTGGACGCTGGCAAGAAAATCAATCAGGACATCAGTATCGGCGACAATCACCGCCAACTCTCTCGAAGCTCTTTTGTTTCACGCAGCAACTCTTCACGATCCTTCTTCGAAATCGAACCCGCAAGCGAGAGTAGCGTTTTGCGACGCTTTTCTCGCTCGGCTTCGCCCTGCAAGAAGCTCTCGATAGCTTCTCCAAGCACGGCGGAGAACCCCTTGTGCCCGCGACGCGATGCCATGGCAAGTAGCGCGCTGCGGTGCTCTGGCTTCATCTCTACCGTCGTCCGCATATTCCAATTGTACATGCATATGCATGCACATGCATGCTATCGGATGTCAAACACTCAGGAAAGCGCACCGAGCGGTATTTGGAGGCACAAAGAGGACAACAACATGCGCACTTACCTACGCACTAGATTTGTACTAAGACCAGCTAACTGGTGCCCGGGGCGGGACTTGAACCCGCACTCGCCTTGCGGCGAAAAGGATTTTA
>DAISJE010000436.1:0-4387 GCA_036821665.1 Bryobacteraceae bacterium
CGGGTTGCTTATCTCCCGGCCCCTGCCGGTAAACACGGTATTGTGCGCCGGAAACTTGTTTTTCCCAGGTCACCAGGACTCCTTGGGCCGTCGCTCCTGCCTTCACCACCGGGGGCTCCAGTGGACTTATCACGTTGAGAACGGCTCGGTTCGACCAGGATGAATAATGATCCGTTTTCTTAACCGCCGTACGCACCGCAATTGCGACGTGCTTCCCAATCCAGCCGTCCGCCGGAATCGACTTCGTAATCGGAACCGCTTGCGGGTTATCGCGATCATTGGGAAGTGGAGGAGTCAGGCTGTATTGCTGCGCTGCCGCGGCCCATTGATCGAAATTGAACGGTACGGCAGCCAAGCCAATTCGCAGATCGATCTCTGAAAAGCGCCGGATCGACAGACCGTCGGTCGTATGCGCGGGAGTGTCAAACGTGATTACGATCTGATCGCCGCGCTCGATCGCATGCAGGTCTGTTACGGCCATCGGCAGTTGGGGCGAAGGCGGCAACACTGGCCCCACATACCCGCACCCGCTTAAAAAAAGGACCGCCGCAACCGTTGTCAGTGAGACAAAGCAAAATCGGGGACACTCCGGGCTAGCATCCGAATCGCGGCGGTGTCCGATCAGCAGGCGTGTCCCCGATTTTTCCAAATCATCGTTCCACTTGGCGCGGCTGTAGGCCTCGAATTTTCACAAACGCGTCAGCAGCGGTTTTCCCGATGCAAACGAGCCGGCCCGCCACTACAGAATGTACCTGCTCAGATCCTGATCTTTAACGATATCTGCGAGCTGTTTCCGAACGTACACCGCATCGATTTTGATGTTCTTCTTTTTCAGATCGGGTCCGGCAAAGGAGATCTCTTCCAACAGCTTCTCCATAATGGTGTGCAAACGCCGTGCGCCGATGTTCTCCGCCGAATCGTTGACCTGAGCGGCAATTTTTGCAACTTCCATTACCGCGTCTTCGGTGAAGCTGAGCTTTATCCCTTCGGTTTCAAGCAGCGCCGTATACTGCTTCACCAGCGCCGATTTCGGTTCTCGCAGAATGCGAATGAAATCAGCCTCCGTTAGCGATTTCAGCTCCACGCGAATCGGAAAACGGCCCTGCAGCTCGGGAATCAAATCCGACGGTTTAGAAACATGAAAAGCGCCCGCCGCGATAAACAGGATGTGGTCGGTCCTTACAAACCCATGCCGGGTATTCACCGTCGTGCCTTCCACAATCGGCAGAATGTCGCGTTGCACTCCTTCGCGGCTCACATCCGGTCCATGCCCGCCTTCGCGCCCCGCGATCTTGTCCACTTCATCCAGAAAAACGATCCCGCTTCGCTCCACCCGCTCCAGCGCCAGGCGCGTCACCTGGTCCATATCCACCAGCTTCTGTTCCTCTTCCTGGATCAGGTATTCGAGCGCCTCGGCGACGCGCATGTTGCGCTTTCGGGTGCGTGGCCCGAACAGGCCCGGAATGACATCTTTCAGATTGATGTCCATCTCCTCGACGTTTCCGTTGGTCGAAACTTCGAATGTAGGCCCGCGTTCTTTTACATCCACTTCCACCATGCGATCGTCTAGCTTGCCGGCGCGTAGCTTTTCACGCAGCTTCTCGCGCGTGCGCTCCACCGATTCCGTCCCCTCCGGTTGGGGCGGCATCAGCAGATCCAGCAGACGTTCCTCGGCCTGTTGTTCCGCGCGATCCGCCACCTGCTCCAGCCGTTCCTCGCGGATCATGTCGATCGCAATATCCACCAGATCGCGAATAATCGACTCGACATCGCGCCCCACATAGCCAACCTCGGTAAACTTACTCGCTTCCACTTTCAAAAATGGTGAGTTCGCCAGCTTCGCCAGACGTCGGGCAATCTCGGTTTTCCCTACGCCCGTCGGCCCGATCATGAGAATGTTCTTCGGCATGACCTCTTCGGCCATTTCCGGATCGAGCTTTTGGCGTCGTACGCGGTTTCGTAAGGCAATCGCCACCGACCGTTTTGCGTCCGATTGTCCGACGACGTACTTGTCTAACTCGGCCACAATCTCGCGAGGCGTCAACTCATCCAGCAGAGGTGCTTCGTCCGACGATTGTTGTGGAAGATAGATGACCATTAGCCCAGCTCCTCGTAAGTGACGTTTTCATTCGTGTAGATGCACACGTCACCTGCGATCTTCATGGCCTTTTCGACAATTTCGCGAGCGCCCATGTTAGTGTTTTCCAGCAGCGCAACCGCCGCGCTTTTGGCGAAAGCGCCGCCCGAACCGATGGCCGCCACCGGCGCATCCGGTTCAATCACATCGCCGTTGCCGCTGACGATAAAAATATTTTGCAAATCGGCCACCAGCAGCAGCGCTTCCAGATGACGCAGCATGCGGTCGGTTCGCCACTCTTTCGCCAGTTCAACGACGCTGCGCGCCAGATTGCCGCTGTAGGCTTCCAGCTTGGCTTCAAAGCGCGCAAACAGCGCAAAAGCATCGGCTGTGGAGCCCGCAAAACCGGAGACAATCTTGTTGTTGTACAAGCGCCGCAGTTTTTTTGCGCCGCCCTTCAGCACTTCGCCACCCATAGTGACCTGGCCGTCGCCGGCCAGCACGACTTTCCCGTTGCGCCGCACGCATAGAATGGTGGTCGAACGGATTCTTCTACTCATTTGAACTTTTATTTCAGCACAGAGTCGTAAACAGCCTCTCCATCGGACGTAACCCTCGCCAACAAAATCGTCTGATCGTCCAGTTGCGGCCCATGAGCCGCCGAGGCGTCCAGCATGATATTTGCGATTTCGGCCAGCGGCCGTGCCGCATTCTCTAACAACAGCCGCTCAATCCGTTCCCATCCGAATTCTTCATCGCTCGTATCCGTCGCCTCAATAATGCCGTCCGTCAGCATTACGAATATGTCGCCGCATCCGCACTCCGTCGTTGCGGCCGTATAATCTGCCCATGCAATCAGGGCGATGGGAAATTGCTCCACGCTCAGGCGTTCTATCTCGCGCGTCTTCTGCCTGTAATGCAAAATCGGCAGATGGCCGGCAGTCGCATACTCCGCGAGCCGCGGCCCATGCAAGCGCAATCCCGCAACTGTGACATAAGCGTTCGGCTCTTTCAAACCCGGCAGCACGCCATGAAGCGAACGCAGGATGCCGCCCAGATCTTCTCCTCGGAGCAGCGACATCCGCACCGCCGTCTTCACCATGCCCATCAAAACGCCCGCTGCAATTCCGTGACCCGAGACATCCGCGATATAGCAAGTTGCCGAATCTTCCGAAATCAGCGCGTCAGCGAGATCCCCTCCCATCTGGCTGCTTGGTATGGAGCGCGCTTCTATCTCCAGCCAACCGGTTCGCAGCGATAGCGGTGGAACCAATGTGGCCTGCAGCCGCTCCGCCAGGTCCACTTCTGCCTGATCGCGCAAATGCCGGAAGCCCTCATTTTCGATGAATACTAAAAACAGGCTGTAGCCCACGTAAATAAGCGCCACAATTAGGACCGCATCCAAAATCAAGCGTCGTCGAAGTACGTCGGAAATCGCCGGAAGACCTTTGTAGGAGGGAAGAAACAGGAAGAGAACGACAACGCCGGCTATGACCGCGGGTACAAGCAGCGCCAAACGGCGAGGGTGTCGCGTGCCAACCAGAAGAAAAGCGACCGCACAACCGCCGTCGAAAATAGACCAGACAACCAGCGAAGTGAGCGGCTCGCTATCGGGATGGAAGAGGTCAACGACAAAGCCGATCGAAGCGAACGTGAAAAAAACAGCAAACGACAGCTTGAATAACGAAGATCGCGGCAGCGATCCCCAGAATCTCCGCCTGTCGCCTTTCACTCTGTTAGGCAGGTTTTACGAAATAACCGGTGACTTTCCAGCTATTGTCCTTCTGTTCCATCAAAACGACAGTTTCGATGGCCGGCCCGGCATTGAATGACGAATCGTACTGGAGAATAATGTATTTTCCCGCAGGCGCGTTGGGTAGTGAGTCGGTGGATTTCGCGCTCTTCAATTTGCGTGATTTGAGCTTGCCCGTCTGGCCGCGAACCGCGGAAACATCGTGGTTCCAGGCCTCCTTCGTTACGTGTTGCTGGAAAACTTCGGCGGCTTGGTTCCAGCTTTCGTCATAATTGCCGGCGTCAACCAGCCCGAGCCACTGCTCAGCCGTCTTCTGCGCGGCCTTTTCGGATTCCGTTTCGGCGTAGCTCGGAATCGCTAACGCAACGAGCAGTACGAGAACAATTGACCCTGTGCACTGCCGCCAGCTACTCATTACGCCATCATTATTGCACTTAGACAAGTAGGGCGGGTTTCAACCCGCGCCGGGCTTCAGCCCGGCAAATTGACGTCCCGAAACAGAGGGACTGGCTCGACTGTCCTGAGCGCAACGGCACGGCTCTAACACCGAGGCACGT
>DAISJE010000437.1:0-4383 GCA_036821665.1 Bryobacteraceae bacterium
CGCCGTCAACTGGATCGCGATCTCGAAGATGAACTGCGGTTTCATATCGAGATGAAGGCCGATGAATTAGGAGATCGCACCGAAGCGCAGCGCAGGGTTGGCAATGCGACCGTCCTTAAAGAACGTTGTCGCGAGTTGTGGGCCTTCGCGGCCCTCGAAAGCTGGTGGCAGGATATTCGTTATGCCGCGCGTACACTCGCGAAGACTCCTGGTTTCACCATCGCCGCCGTGATCGCGTTAGGCCTGGGCATTGGCGCCGACACGGCTGTCTTTACCATCGCAAGTGGGGCCTTTACCTGGAATCTGGGGCTCGATCACGTCGATCGCATCGTTCTCGTCAGTATGACCGATTCCGCCGGACGGCAGGACTTCAGCGTCTCCTATCCCGACTTCCGCGATTTGCGGGCCGAGACGAAGTCACTGGCGGGTTTGGCCGCCTATCAGTTTTCGAACTCGAATCTAAGCGATAACAAAAGCCTCCCGGAACGCTATCACAATGTACGAATGTCCGCCAATGGCTTCTTGGTGTCGGAACAGAGGCCTTTGCTCGGCCGCGGCTTCATGGCAGACGATGAACGCCCGGGTGCGCCGCCGGTAGTGGTATTGACCTATCACGTCTGGCAGGACCGGTACGGCGGCGATTCAGCCATATTAGGCAAAACCATCCGCATAGACGATGTGCCCACCACGGTTATCGGTGTGATGCCCGTCGGCAAGCGTTTTCCGGAAGATACGGATCTGTGGACTCCGCTGGCTACAGATGCCCAAATGTGGGATCGGGGGGACAGTAGCATTACGCTATTTGGCCGCCTGAAGGAAGGCATCAGTATAGCGGCGGCGCGCCGAGAGTTGGGCACAATTGCAGATCGCCTCGCAAAAGAACACCCGGCTACGAACAAGGGTCTCAGCGTGGATCTGCATCCGATCGCCGAAATCACCGGTGCTTATAACATGCGGCCGGTGTTCGGCGCTTTATGGGCAGCGGTCGGCTTCGTTCTGTTGATTGCCTGCGCTGATGTTGCGAATATGCTGCTGGCGCGCGGCGCTGGACGTATGCGGGAGATTTCAATTCGTATGGCGATTGGTGCAGGCCGGATTCGTATTCTCCGGCAACTGCTCATTGAGAGCGTTCTCCTGTCCTTTGCCGGCGGATTTTTAGGCTGGTTGCTTGCGCTGGGCGGATTACGTTGTTTCGATACAGCAACTGACCGGATTGTTAAACCGCCCTGGCTTCATCTGTCCTTCGATAGTACGGTATTCATTTATCTGACGCTGATCACAATCGGCACCGGGGTTCTCTTTGGCCTTGCGCCGGCGTTACGCCTTGCGAAGATCAACGTCAATACGGCGCTGAAAGACGGCGGCCAAGCAGTCGCAGGCAGCCGGCGTGTTCTTTCATTGTCAAATCTGTTGGTCGTTTTAGAGATGGCATTATGTATCATTTTGCTGGCCGGAGCCGGCCTGATGATCCGCAGCGCCGTAAACCTGTACAACGCGCCGGTCGGCGTAAACGCGAAAAATGTACTCACGATGGCCATTAATCTGCCCGAAGCAAAATACCGCTCGCCCGCGGAGGAGATCACTTTTCACCGCGCGTTAGAAGCCCGTCTTGATTCTTTGCCTGGCGTAGGAGCCACTGCTCTCGCGTCCAATTTGCCGTTAACGGGAGCACTGCCCTTTTCTTACGAACTGGAAGGCAACGCTCTTGATTTGGATCATGCTCCGCAGATAGGCGGCATCGTCGTCAGCCCGACATACTTTCCCGTCATGCGCGTGAAGCCAAGGCTCGGACGTGCTTTCAGCGATTCGGATGGCATTGCTGGCGCGCCTGTGGTTCTGGTGAATGAGAGCTTTGCGGAACGATTTTGGCCGGGTGAAAATGCGCTGGGCAAGCATCTCCGGCTGATAAAAAATCACGCTGCTCAGCCCTGGCTGACGGTCGTTGGCGTTCTGCCGGATATCCTGCAAGACTTTCGCGGCCCTCTCCAGCACGACCCATTGATTTACCTTCCTTACGCGGAGGAGCCCCAGCGGGAAATGTTCCTGATCGCCAAGACCCACGTTCCACCGTCCACGCTGACAGAAGCGTTTCGCCGAACCGTCCAGACCATCGATAGCAATCTGCCTGTTTACGATGTGCGCACGCTAGAAGACCGCCTGGCCCAAAGCCGCCTGGCAGTCAATGTTATAGGAGGCATGTTCAGTGTGTTCGCAGCCATTGCTTTAGTGCTTGCCGTGGTGGGTCTTTATGCTGTTGTGGCGCATTCCATTAGTCAACGCACGCAGGAAATCGGAGTGCGAATGGCGATCGGCGGAACGCGCCGTGACATTCTCCAGTTGGTGTATGTGCAAGCGATGCGGCCGCTCGTGTTCGGAATAGCCGTGGGACTCCCGGCGGCGTTCGGCGTTACCCACGTCCTTCGGATGGTGCTGGTTGGCGTATCGCCGGGCGACCCCATCACGTTTCTGTCGGCGGTATTGGTGTTGGCCGCCGCGGGAATAGCCGGATGCGCTATTCCGGCAAGGCGAGCGATTTGCGTAGACCCGATTGTGGCGTTGCGGTATGAGTGAGCGAGGCAAAGTGGGGCGGATCGCCTGATCCGCGGCGGACGGCCACGTCCGCCTAACCCAATTCCCGTTCCATTTGCGTATGCAGCACCTCTACGCCCGGATCGCGTTGTACTGCTCCGGCATACCGTTTCCAGAAATCGTTTGCCTCGCGTGAAGGCGACAGCAGCGCGCGTGTATCCGAAATAAGCTGCTCGAAATCGTGAGGGGTCGCGGGCGGTTTTTTCGCGGCCAAAGCTTCATCGATCTGCACGATTAAGGTCGTGATCGGCCGCAGCCACGCGAACCACGAGTCGTTGATGACCAGTTGTAGAAAAGCTCCGGGCGACGCTACCGGCCCGTGCACCAGCTCATACGCGGTTCGCTCGGAATCGAGTAGAGCTTTGTGCAGGGTCAGCAGCGTTTCCCGGAGCTGACTTAATCGTTGTCTTGCCTGATCTGTATCAGCCTCAGGTAACTCCATCATTTCAACCCAGCGCGCAAGACGGCAGTAAACCGCCTTGCGCTCATTCCCCAGGTTAGAACAGGAACTTTAGTCCGAGTTGCAAAATACGCGGATCGTGCGCGGCACTGGGATGCAGGAACGTTTGCGTCGCAACGCAGCTCGGATCGCCTGCGGAGTTGTCTGGCCCGGCATAACAGGAAATACCGCTATTGATGCCGTTCCATTGCGTGTGATTGAGCACGTTGAACGCCTCAGCCCGTAACTCGAAGCCTCTGCTCTCCGTGATGGCGAAGTGCTTAAACAGGCCCATATCCCAGTTCGTGCGGCTCGGGTTGTTTAAGATGTTGCGACCGGCGGTGCCAAAAGTCAATCCGGTTGGTTCGGCGAATGCGCCGGGATTATAGAGCAGCGGTCCCGGGATTCCGGTTACTTCCGTAACCGGCGGCGCAGCGTAGGCATTTCCGACGATATCGACGTACGAACCTGTGCCGACACCGTTTCCGACGCCTGCGTTGTCGCCGTAAGCACCATTTGTGATGCTGAACGGCGTCCCAGTCTGGAAGCTAATCAGGCCAGAAGTCTGCCATCCGCCCAGAATGGAATGCAAAAGGCCCGTCTTGGTAAAGAACGGGAGGTCATATACGTAGCTGACATTTAAGAGATGCCGCTGATCGAAATTCGAACTTGCGCGGCTCGCTTCGAGATTGTACGAGTTCACAAAACCGCCGTCGTAGCGATCCGATGAATCGTCGATGGAGTGACTCCAGGTGTAGGCAAGGCTCAACTGCAAGCGCCCCACCGTGCGCCGCGCCGAGACCTGCAGCGCATTGTAGCTGGAATTCGCCTGATCCTCCAACTGCGTGATCGTGTTGAAACCAAGGTACGGTCGAAAAGCCGTTGGGTCCGTATTACCGCAAGCAACGTTGAGGTTGTTTGCCGCTTGTCCGGTAACCGGATTCCCGTTAACCACCAGACTGTTGCAGATGTCCCCTGTAATGACCTGTCCGGGGAGGAAAGGATTCTGCGAACCAGCTACCGGGAATAGCTGATTAAACCCGCGCTGGTCGGTCAAATGGGTGCCCTTGCTTCCCGCATAGGCAACCGTCAGCACCGTATCGCTCGGCAACTGCCGCTGCACGCTGACATTCCACTGCTGCACATAGGGCCAGATCGCACGCGTCGGTATCGAAATGACATTCAGCGGACCGGAAACCGTCGAAGTCGAATAGATGCTTGTGTAGGTCGGCAGGTTGAACTCAGTCAGGTTCTGAATAAGCGGCGGGCTTCCTTCCAGAGATTCCGTATTCCCTTCGTTTCCATTCGTATGCTCAAAGAAGATACCGTAACCGCCGCGGATAGACGTTTTGCCG
>DAISJE010000438.1:0-4383 GCA_036821665.1 Bryobacteraceae bacterium
GGCTCGAATGGCGTGGTGTACCCGGCGGCGACGCCGTTCAATACAGTGAATTGGTTCATCGATCCAATTACCTATAAGATGCCCTATTCCGACCAGTGGAATATAGGAATCGAGCAGCAGCTGGGGCAAAATACCGTGCTCTCGCTTTCCTATGTTGGCGCTCACGACCTGCAACTCAACTCAGGAGGGCAACGAAATACTGCGGTTACGCCTGGCCCAGGAGATGCCGCTACCGTAGCGAGCCGCCGGCCTTATCCATACATCACGCCTACCTTTTACGATAAAAGTATCGGACAGAGTAAGTACAACGCGTTTCAATTCCGGTTGCAGCAACGAGCCACCAAAGGACTCAGTTATCTCGTCTCCTACACGCGCTCTAAATCGATGGATGTCGGCTGCTCGGGCAGCTTTGGTGCAGAAGGCTGCGAGGTGACGAATGCTTATAACCTGAATCAAGATCGCAGTGTATCCGGGTTCGATTTGCCGAACATCTTTTCCGGTAGCTTTGTCTATCAGATTCCCGTTGGTACGGGCAGAAGTTACAGCACGGGCCACAAGGCATTAGATTACATCCTGGGTAACTGGGATCTGAATGGGATTGTAAGTTTTTATTCCGGCGTTCCGTTCGATGTTCAGACGTCGAACGGAGATATTACGAATACAGGCAACACTGTGGAGCGTGCAAATCTGGTTCTCTCCGATCCGTATCCGGCGAAAAAGACTCCCGCTGAATGGATTAATCCAGCCGCGTTCGCCACACCTGCTAATTACACGTTTGGAACTCTTGGGAGAAATACCTTACGATCCGATTCATCGAAGAATTTCGACTTTTCGGTGATCCGGCGGTTCCCGTTCCTGGAACGATACGCGTTCGAATTTCGTGCGGATTCGTTCAACCTGACGAATACCCCGGTCTATGCAGCGCCGCAGAGCACGCTGGGTAATCCTAACTTCGGCGTTGTCACTTCAACTGCTAACACCGCTCGAGAGTTGCAATTCGCGTTGAAGTTTTTGTTTTAAGGGCGGCATACCGCTCCCGTTGGTCGCGGCTCAGTAAGCGGATTCGATCACGTCTTCCACGCTGGCCCTTCCGGAAACAGGTATGTTTCGAGCGCTTCGGGTTTTAGTTCGATGCCGTATCCAGGCCGGAGCGGCGGCATATACCTGCCATTCCGAACGGTGGCAGGATTGACGAAGTGCTCACTAAGGTGGTCTACGTACTCGACGATACGATCCTGCAGCGATCCCGATACACAGATGTAATCGAATATCGACAAATGCTGCACGTATTCGCATAGCCCGACGCCTCCTGCATGCGGACATACGGGGATCCCGAACTTCGCGGCCATCAGGAGGACAGCTAAAATTTCGTTCACGCCCCCCAGGCGGCAACTGTCAATTTGACAAATGTCCATGCCACCGCTTTGAAGAAACTGCTTGAACATTACCCGATTTTGACAATGCTCGCCGGTGGCGACTTTGATGGGAGCCAGGGCTTTCTTAATCGCCGCGTGCCCGAGCACGTCGTCGGGACTCGTCGGCTCCTCAATCCACCACGGGTCGAAACGGGAGAGCGCCTTCATATGCGAAATCGCCTCGGCTACATCCCAGCGCTGGTTTGCATCCATCATTAAACGCCGCCGGCCGATCTCTTTGCGGATGATGGTGCAGCGGCGAACGTCGTCTTCAAGATCCGCGCCGACTTTAATTTTGAAATGTGTCCAGCCTTGCGCGATTGCGTCGCGGCATAGATCGCATAATGTGTTATCCGTGAAGCCGATCCAGCCGGCTGCGGTAGTGTAGGCGGGATATCCTTCTTTCAGCATTTCTGCTTCGCGTTGCGGCCGTGTTCCCGCTTGCGCCTGCAAAATATCGAGCGCTTCTTCGCGAGTAAGCGCATCGGTGATGTAGCGGAAATCGATACACGCGACAAGCTGCTCGGGCGACATCGATGCGAGAAGTTTCCACAAAGGCTTGCCTTCCACTTTGGCCCAGAGATCCCATACGGCGTTGACTAAAGCGGCGGTGGCCAGATGAATCACGCCTTTTTCCGGACCTAACCAGCGAAGTTGGCTATCTCCGGTAATCATTCGCCAAAACGCCGCCATATCTGCGGTTAAGGACTCCAGCGTCCGGCCAACAACCAGCGGCAAAAGACTATGCGCGGCTGCCGCGCAAAGCTCGTTTCCGCGGCCGATCGTGAAGGTCAACCCGTTGCCGGAGTATGCCGAGTCAGTACGAAGGATGCAATAGGCGGCCGAGTAATCGGGATCGGGGTGCATGGCGTCGGAGCCGATGTGCTGGCGCGACGTTGGAAACCGTATATCGAAGACGTCGACTGCTGTAATTGTGATAGACATCGATTCAGGTACCTGTATATCTCACAATTTGATGTGATGTAAGAGGAATGTCAAACGGAACAACATCTACAAACCTCAGCCGGCGAGCCTTCGGCCTTGCTCTAACAACTGCCGCAACCGCCGCGCCCGGCCTGGCGCGACAGGCTGCGACTACGCAGAATACGAGCGCGCCACATAAACGCGAACCGCGTCCCGAGGTTGCTCCCTTCGGTGAAACCATCGTTTTCACCCGGAAGACAATCGCGCCGAAAGTTGAAGCCTTCAAGATGACCGATGTCCGGCTTGTGCCCGGACCCTTCAAAGATGCGCAGCAGGCCAATCTCGGCTTCTTGACTCGAGTCGATGCCGACCGGCTTCTACATAATTTCCGGATCAACGCTGGTCTGCCGTCTTCGGCGAAGCCGCTGGGTGGATGGGAGAAGCCGGATTGCGAATTGCGCGGCCATTTTGTTGGGCATTTTCTTTCCGCTTCCGCTTTGATGTATTCCTCAACCGGCGATAACGCGCTCAAGGAGAAGGGCGGTTACATCGTCGCGGAGTTGGCGAAGTGCCAGGACAAGCTCGGCGGGAGCTATCTAAGCGCGTTTCCTCTGGAATTTTTTGATCGTCTGAAAGCGCGTCAGAAAGTTTGGGCGCCGTTTTATACGATTCACAAGATCATGGCGGGCCTGTACGACACGCATCAGCATTGCGGAAACAAACAGGCGCTCGATGTCCTCAAAGGCATGGCTGATTGGGCGGATCATTGGACGGCTCCCATTCCCGAGCCTCACATGCAGGACATTCTCAATACCGAATACGGTGGCATGAACGAAGTGCTCTATAATCTGGCCGCTCTAACCGGCGAAGATCGTTATGCCCAGGTAGGAGATCGCTTCACGAAAAAGAAGTTTTTCAACCCGCTCGGCCTGCGTCGTGATGAATTGCGCGGCTTGCACGTCAATACTCACATCCCGCAGGTAATTGGAGCGGCACGGCGATATGAAATCAGCGGTGACGAGCGGTTCCATGATGTGGCCGATTTCTTTTGGTATGAAGTAACTTCGGCTCGTGCTTACGTCACCGGCGGAACGAGCAACGGCGAGGCCTGGCTCCTTGAACCACGACGGCTGGGCGCGGAATTGAAGCTCAATTCGGATACCACCGAGTGCTGCTGTGCCTATAACATGCTCAAGCTGACTCGGCACCTATACCAATGGACAGCCGATCCCCGCTATTTCGATTACTACGAACGAACTCTGCTCAATCACCGCCTGGGTGCCATTAATGTTGAGAACGGCCACACCCAGTATTACCTTTCTATCGTTCCGGCAGCTTGGAGAACGTTCAACACGGAAGATGATTCCTTCTGGTGTTGCACCGGTACAGGCGTGGAAGAATTTTCAAAGCTCAACAACAGTATTTATTTCCATGACAACGATGGGCTCTATGTAAACCTATTTGTCCCATCCGAACTGAACTGGAAAGATAAAGGCATCAAGATTCGCCAGGAGACCCAGTTTCCGGAATCGTCACAGATTACGTTTGTCGTTAACACTGCGACGCCGCGGGAAGTCCCGTTGCATATCCGCATTCCGTCCTGGACTGGGCCGAATGCATCAATAAAAATCAATGACCAGCGCATTCCTGTAACTCCAGATCCTGGTAGTTATCTCACCGTGAGCCGATCCTGGAACGATGGGGATCGTTTGGAACTCAATCTTCCCATGTATCTGCACGTCGAGGCGATGCCGGATGAGCCCACGACGCAGGCATTGCTTTACGGTCCGCTGGTGCTGGCCGGAAAGCTTGGATCCGACGGTTTAAATCAACAGATGATCGTAGGCCCGATGGGGCCCGACATGAAGGACCATCCCATGGTCGTCCCGCAGTTTCGCGCCTCGGGTTCAGGTCCAGATGCCTGGATAAAGCCCGTTTCCGGCGAAAGCCTCACGTTTCGCACCACGGGGCAGCAAGCAGATGTCACGCTGGTACCGTTCAACCGCGTACCGGAAGAGCGATACTCGATTTATTGGACGGTGGT
>DAISJE010000439.1:0-4366 GCA_036821665.1 Bryobacteraceae bacterium
AGCGGTAAAGGAGTACCTCAAACAGAAAGTTCATGCCGAGCCGGGCGGCACCGGCTACTCCGATCTTCGCTCGGATTACAAAGATCCGTTGCTTCTTCTGCTGTCGATTGCCGGACTGGTACTGCTAATCGCTTGTGCAAATGTAGCTAATCTGCTGCTTGCGCGTGCAACCGCTCGACAGCGCGAGATTGCGGTTCGCCTGGCCGTCGGTGCTTCTCGTTGGCGGCTTGTGCGCCATATGCTGACCGAGAGTTTGCTTCTTGCTGTGCTCGGCGGCGCCGCTGGTCTCTTGCTCGCGCATTGGATCGGCCGCTATCTTCTTTCGCAATTCAGTACACGCTATTTTTCGCTTTCGCTGGATTTATCTCTCGATACACGCACGCTGGCATTTATCGTTGGGCTCACGATATTCGTTTGCCTCTTGTTCGGGCTCTTTCCGGCATTGCAGGCCACATCCGCCAAACGTGCCGGCGAATTCAAGACGGCAGGCCGTGGACTCACGGCCACGCGCGAACGCTTCGGGGCTCAACGCGTGCTGCTGGTTGGACAAGTATGCTTGGGGCTGGTCCTCCTGGTCGCCTCTCTCCTGTTTGTGCGTAGCTTTCGGAATCTGATAACGCTCGATCCGGGTTTCCGCGAATCAGGTATGTTAATTGTCGAAGCCGAACCGAGTGCGGCCCCCGCATCCGCCAGCGCGCGTATGCTGCTCAGCCACCGTTTGCTCGACCGAGTGCGTGCCATCCCGGGCGTTGATGCCGCGGCTACGAGTCGCGATCCGCCGCTCTATGGCGGCTTTTGGAATGAGAACATCGGCCTCGATGAATCGCGTCAGAACGAAACGGCAACGCTTCTTTCAGACTTCAACAGCGTCAGCGATGGCTACTTCCGAACGATGGCCACGCCACTGATAGCGGGCAGAGACTTCAATGCGCACGACACGCTATCCTCGCCGCCGGTCGCGATTGTGGACCAGACCTTCGTTACCCGCTTCCTGCATGGCAAAGATCCCATAGGCACGTGGTTCCATGTTTTAGTCGGCCCCGGGGAACCGCAGCATCGTTTCCAAATCATTGGAGTCGTCAGCAATGCAGTATATGGCGACCAACTCGAGCGCAAACTTGAACCGACCGCATTCATCGACGCCGCTCAGGATCCGGAGCATGCCCGGCGCGGGGCGACGATCATTGTCCACTCGCGCCTGTCTCTCGCGGCAACGATTTCCGAACTGCGCGGCGCGCTACTCGGCTTTAATCCGGATATGACCCTTGAATTCCATTCGTTCCACGAGCTTATCCATGACTCAACACGACGAGAGGACATTATGGCAAAGATCTCAGGTTTCTTCGGATTCATTGCCGTTCTACTCGCCTCCATCGGCCTGTACGGTGTGTTCTCTTATATCGTTTCGCAGCGCCGTAATGAGATCGGAATCCGGCTGGCAGTGGGCGCCGATCGCGCAAGCATCTTCAAAATGATCTTTCGTGAGTCGGCCGTTTTGTTTGCCATCGGCACAGCGACGGGAACTGTGCTGGCGCTTCTGAGTGGCCGTGCCGCAAAATCGCTGCTCTTCAATCTTCAGCCGAACGATGCGCTAACGATTCTCTGCGCTATCCTTGCGCTGGCGATTGCGACTTTGCTCGCGACTGCGATCCCGGCGCGTCGGGCAGCAAGCGTCGATCCAATGACCGTGCTTCGAGACGAATAGATTTAGTTCGCAAACCGCTTGCTACGCACGCGGCTCGGACCGAAGTTGCTGCGCCCCATCACCGCTATCCAGCGGCTCTAGATTTACCCAGGCGCGCTTGCGCCACGATTCCAGTCCCTTTTCCGCCAGTTGCACGCCTTTCGCTCCCTCCAGGAGTCCCCAGCGGAAAGGTTCATCGCAAATCACATGCCGGAAAAAGAGTTCCCACTGCCGCTTGAAAGCGTTTTCAAACGGCTGCTGTTCCGGCACGCGCTGCCATCCATCGAAAAAGTTCAGCGGATTCGGGACATCGGGGTTCCAGACCGGCCGCGGTGTGGCCCCGTACGGCTGAATCCAGCAATCCCGCAGCCCGGCTACGGCCGATCCCTTGGTTCCATCCACCTGTATCGTGAGCAGATCATCGCGCCGGACGCGCACGCACCAGGATGAATTGAAATGCGCGATTATTCCGCCTTCCAGCTCGAAGGTTGCATAAGCAGTGTCGTCCGCGGTAGCAGCGTACCGTTTCCCCTGTTCGTCCCAGCGCTCGGGAACATGAATTGCTCCCAGACAAGAAACAGCTCGCACGGGCGCGAAAACATTGTCGAGCACATAACGCCAGTGGCAAAGCATGTCGAGAATAATGCCGCCGCCGTCTTCCCTTCGATAATTCCATGAGGGCCGCTGCGCCGGAACAGTATCTCCTTCAAATACCCAATACCCGAATTCGCCGCGAACGGAAAGAATGCGGCCAAAATACCCGAGGTCGCGTAGCGTTTGCAGCTTCAGAAGGCCGGGCAGCCAGAGCTTATCCTGCACGATGCCATGTTTCACACCGGCATTTTTCGCCAGCTTGTAAAGTTCGAGCGCGGTCTCCAGATTTTCGGCAACGGGTTTCTCGCAATAGATATGCTTTCCGGCTGCAATCGCTTTTTTTACGCTCCCGGCGCGGCGATCCGTGGTCTGCGCATCGAAGTAGATGGTGTATGTCGAATCCGCTAGCGCTGCATCCAGGTCGGTCGTATAAGGCAAGCCTCCAAATTCTGCGGAAATCGCTTCCAGCTTCGCTGCATTTCGGCCCACCAGCAGCGGCTTCGGCATGATCGTCTCCGTGTCATTGATCCTTACGCCGCCTTGCTGCATAATCGCGTGAATGGACCGCCGCAGATGCTGATTCAGCCCCATGCGGCCGGTTACGCCGTTCATGATGACGCCGATCGAATGCGTTTTCACGGTGCTCATCGCGCCTCCTCGGGCTTTGCCGTGCATTGCGGATGGGCTCCCGCAGGCAAGGCTGGTGCCTCAATGCCGGCGCGGGGCAGCGTGCCTTCCAGTTCCTGCCGCCAATGTGCGACATCGCCTGCCGGGCCATAGCAATACACCATACGCATCGGAGTTGCTCCGGTATTGGTGAGCTGATGAAAGACGCGCGATGGAATGTAGACCGCCTGTCCCGCTCGAACGATCATCTTTTCTTCGCCCAGGCACATCTCACCGGTACCTTCCACGATGAAATAGATTTCTTCCTGTTCCTGGTTGTGCCACGGCACCTGCCCGCCGTTTGGCTCCAGCACGACATGCCCGAGTGAAAAATTAGTGGCCTGGATAGGGCTCATCCCGCCTACTAAATTCTGTGTCCTTCTTCTCGCTGGATAAGTCCGCCCCGGAATCTCTGCTAAATCGGCAATGGTCATTTGTTTAAATCTTATTCGTGTCGAAATCTGTAGCGCTTGTGACCGGTGGAAGCCGCGGCATCGGCCGGGCCATTGTGGAAGACCTCTCGCGGACTCATCAGGTGATTGCAACCTACAAAAGCAATCGCGATGCCGCGCAAGCTGTAGCCGAAAGCACTGGTGCAACGGTTCTGGAGTGCGATCTCGGAGACCCGGTGTCATGCAGAAAATTGCTCGATCGGGTGCAGGAGGGTTTTTCACAAATAGACTTGCTGGTAAACAACGCCGGTATGGCTCCGCGCCAGCGCCGCGACATTCTGGATGCAACCCCCGAAAGTTTTAGTGAAATTTTCGCGACTAACCTCAAAGGCCCCTTTTTTTTGACGCAAGCCATCGCGCGTAACATGATCGAGCAGTCCTCTGGCCGCATCGTCTTCATCGGTTCGATTTCCAGCTTCACGGCTTCCGTCAATCGCGGCGATTACTGCATGTCAAAAGCTGCCCTGAGTATGGCCGCTAAACTGTTTGCCGCGCGTCTTGGCCCCCACAACATACCGGTATTCGAAATCCAGCCAGGTATTATCCGGACGGACATGATCGCCTCTGTTGCGGCTAAGTATGAAGAAAAGATCGCGAACGGCTTGCTGCCGCAACCGCGCATGGGCGAACCGATGGACGTTGCACGGGCAGTTCGAGCCATTGCCGATGGATACCTCGATTACTGCACGGGTCAAGTGATACACGTCGACGGAGGATTTCATTTTCGGACGTTATAGGTCTCTACGTAGTCGAGCGCCGCAGTGTCGCCTCCATCGCGCGTTCCTTGTATGCGTATCGTGTCGCCCGGCCGTAGCGCCAAGCCTGTAATGGTCTGCCGGGTCGAAGTGTCGCCATTGGGAATCTTCGCCGGCAAATGAGCGTTGGCCGGCCACTCATCTACTTGTTGTTCGTTCAAAAAGACTTTGAACTGAGCGACGCCATTGTTGGTGTCGAAATATTGAACGATCAA
>DAISJE010000440.1:0-4355 GCA_036821665.1 Bryobacteraceae bacterium
CAGCTTGCGGGCTTCACGGTCGCCCTCTATTCGCAACGCCCGGGCAATGACAAGCGCATCCTCTTGGGTCGGCTCCTCAAGCATGCGTTTGTTCCATAACGCCTGTACCCCGTATTCGGCAAAGGCACGGCGATACAGGCTGGCAAGCGTTTCCGGTTCGGGTGGCGTGTCGATCATGGCTTCCGCTTTTTAGCATACGGAAGCGGTCACGAATGGGTCGCGCGCTTCGTTTCCAGGCGGGTGCAGATGTCGACCGTGGGCTGAAGCCCGAGGCTAGCAGGCTTCAGCCTCTCAATAAAAGTCGCGCGGCCTCCTTGCTGCCGCTGATCGCTGAGAGCTGAAGGCTGATTGCTCCTTCTCCTTGTTACGATTGTTCTTTCACCCCTATAGATGCCGCTGCGCTTCTACAATACCCTTACCCAGGAACTGGAGCCCTTTCATCCGCTTCAGGACAATACGGTCCGCATGTACACCTGCGGTCCCACTGTCTATAATTTCGTCCACATCGGTAATTTCCGCACCTTCACATTTCAGGACATCCTGCGCCGTTGGCTGAAATATCGCGGTTACAAGTTGAGCCACGTCATGAACGTGACCGACGTCGATGACAAGATCATCAAGAACGCCGCCAAGGAACATAAGTCAATCGAAGAATACACCTCGGTCTACACGCGCGCATTTTTCGAAGATGCTGCCGCGTTGCGCTTGCAACAGCCGGAGCATGTTGCGCCCGCGACGAAGCATATTTCTGCCATGGTAGACGCTATCGAGCAGCTTGCCGGCAAAGGTTACACCTATACCAACGAAGGATCGACTTACTATCGAATCGCTTCCTTTCCGGACTACGGCAAGCTCTCCCACAATGACTTCGGTGGCATCCGGAGCGGCGCGCGAGTCGATGTTGATGAGTACGAAAAGGCCGATGCACGCGACTTTGTGCTGTGGAAAGCGCGGCGCGAAGATGAGCCCTTTTGGGATACGCCCTTTGGTCAAGGCCGCCCAGGATGGCACATCGAGTGTTCAGCCATGGCAATGAGCTATTTGGGCGAGACGCTCGACATCCACGCCGGCGGAGTCGATCTCATCTTTCCTCACCACGAAAATGAGATTGCGCAATCGGAAGCCATCAGCGGCAAGCCTTTCGCGCGCTTTTGGCTGCATTCCGAGCACCTGCACATTGAGAGCCAGAAGATGTCGAAATCGCTCGGCAACTTCTATACGCTGCGCGACTTGCTCGAAATGGGTTATCGTCCGGAAGCAATACGCTATCTGCTCGCCTCCGTTCCCTACCGAAAAAAACTGAACTTTACGTTCGAGGGACTGAAAGCCGCTACTAAAAGCATCGAGCGCTTGCGCGATTTCGAGATCCGCCTTACTTCTACAAAGCTTGCGCCGGGACAGAACGAATCCATTACGGAGCGTTCGCACGAGGCCATTCGAAAATTCGAAGAGAGTCTGGACGACGACCTGAACACAGCGGGTGCGCTCGCCGCGATCTTCGAATATGTTCGCGCGATGAATACGGCACTCGACGAGGGTCAATTTCAGGAAGAGAATCGCTGGGATGCCGCCCGCGTTTTGGAAGTCTTCGATTCCATCTTCGATGTTTTGAAACCTAGCGAGGAGACGCAAATGCCGCGCGCCGGGCAGCCGGCCGCCAGCCCATCGCTGAGTGACACGGAGATCGAAGCGCGTATTGAGGAACGGACGCAGGCCAAGAAGTCTCGCGATTTCGCGCGTGCCGACGCGATTCGAGCCGCCCTGCAGGATCAAGGCGTCGTATTGGAAGATACAAAGGACGGCATTCGCTGGAAACGAAAATGAAGTTTGAATCGCAAGTTGTGCACGCCGGAGACCGCAAGCGAAGGAAAGGCTTGCCGGTCCCCTCTACCACGCCCATTCATCTTTCGACGACCTATTTCTACGAATCCGCGGAAACGCTGGATCGTGTGCTGGGCCATGAAGAAGACGGCTTCTGCTATGGCCGCTATGCGAATCCAACGAATGTTGCACTCGAAGAACTGTGTGCGGCATTGGAGAACGGGAGCGGAGCGCTGGCGACCGCATCCGGAATGTCGGCCATCCAGATCGCGCTTCAAGCTGCGCTGATCGACCGGCCTCATAGCATCGTGGCCTCCAATTCTGTTTATGGCGCAACCATCGCATTACTCGATCAGCTCTTTGCGCCCTTCGAGGTCAACGTCCGCTACGTCGATATCTGCGATCTGAACGCAGTCGAGAAGGCCATAACGGAAAATCAAGCCGGCTGCGTTTTCATGGAAAGCGTCTCGAATCCGCTATTGCGGGTCGGCAATTTGGAAAAGATTGCGGAACTGGCGCGCGCAGCCGGGGCCGCGCTTGTTGTAGATAACACGTTCGCCACCCCGATGTTGATGCGGCCGCTTGATTTCGGAGCCCATATCGTCGTCCATAGCGTAACCAAGTATTTGGCTGGGCACGGCGATGTCTTGGGGGGCGTTGTGATCAGCGATCAGCCGCATCATGAATCTGTTCGCTCTCTGTCTCGAATCGCCGGCCCGGTGCTCGGCCCGGTCGAAAGCTACCTGACGATGCGTGGCATAAAGACGTTAGCTCTGCGTTACGAACGGCAATGCAGAAATGCAAAACGGCTGGCCGAGTGGCTCTCATCGCACCCGCGGGTCGATCGAGTTTACTATTGCGCGGATCCGCACCACCCCGACGCAGCCAATATCAAGCGCTTCTTCGCGCCGGAGTTGTTCGGCGCTATCCTGAGCTTCGAGATTAAGGGCGCCAACAGGCAAGCGGTGCTGACCTTTATGAATCGCCTTAAAATGGTGGTTCCCGGCACGTCGCTGGGAGACGTCCACACGCTGTTACTGTATCCGCTCAGTGCATCGCACCGGAATGTATCTCCGAAAATGCGCGAGCGCATGGGTATACGCGAAAACCTGGTTCGAGTCGCCGCCGGCATTGAAGCGGCGGAAGACATTATTGCCGACCTCGATCAGGCCCTCCATGCGATCTAATAGCGAAAGGCGAAGATTTCTTAGCCACCACGTACAATCAGTATGTTGTAGGGATCGGGCATGCCCGATCCGAAGGTAGTTTGTGTTCGCGCATCAAAGAAAACGAGTACATCTGTTATTTGCGATACTCGATGCCGCGCTGACTCTTGGTGCGTTTGAGCTTGCCTACCACGCGCGCACTGCCCTCGCTCTGCAAAGGTTATTTTTCCTCCATACCAAGACACACGTACTTTTTCTTATCTTCTGTGCGGTAACTTGGGTCGCGCTCGGGTCGTTGCAGAAGATTTATGACTACCTCGATTCGGCCACGTCGCGCCGCATCATTGCCTACACTTTACGGCAAACCTTGTTCGGCACGATGCTGCTTATCCTGTTTCAATATCTGCTCCGGCTCGATCCGCCTCTAAGCCGTAGCTTTATTGCCTTATTCTTTTTGTTTGATCTGATCCTGCTAATCGCGTTCCGTCTGAAGGCGCGTCCCATCATCGGCGCATTCCAGCGAGGCTTTGGTAGTCCGTATCACTTGGTTGTCGTCGGTAGTCGTGATAAGGCCGCAATGCTCGCGCGAACACTCTGCGAGGGATCTCCGTTCAAGATCGAAATCGTTGCTCTCTTAAGCGAACAGGAGTGTGCCGCCAAGCTGCCGGTTCTGCTTGCAGCGCGCCCGGTCGACGAGATAATTTTCGACGTGGACAGCAGCCGCCTGGCCGAACTGGAGGAAGTATTTTTGCAGTGCGACGAAGAGGGAGTACGTACTCGTGTTGCCGTGGATTTCTTCCCGCACGTGAATAGCGAGATCAGCCTCGATCGCGTCGGTAATGCCCCGCTGCTCACGTTTTCCGCCGCTCCCCTCGATGATCTTCGGCTGCTGCTGAAACGCTTCTTCGACGTCGTTGTTGCGGCGCTTGCCTTGGTGGTGCTGTCTCCGCTGATTGCCGTCGTTGTTGCGCTCATCAAGGTCACTTCGCCGGGTCCTGTGATCTACAGCCAGTCGCGCTGCGGACTCAACGGCAGAAAATTCACGATGTATAAATTCCGCTCGATGGTCGCGAACGCGGATGAGCTGAAAGCGAGGCTCAATCATCTCAGCGCGCGCGAAGTGGCCTTTAAGATGCCACAAGATCCGCGCGTAACTCCCATCGGCCGCTGGATACGCAAATTCTCCATCGATGAGATTCCTCAACTATGGAATGTTCTGCGCGGCGACATGTCAATCGTCGGCCCCCGGCCGCCTCTGGCCAACGAGGTAGAGCAATATCAGCGCTGGCAAAAGCGCCGGCTGCGAATGCGCCCCGGCCTTACCTGCCTCTGGGCCGTTTGCGGTCGCGATCATATCGACTTCAATTC
>DAISJE010000441.1:0-4353 GCA_036821665.1 Bryobacteraceae bacterium
CCGGGACGAATAGCGAGGCTCGTTTCCAATCTTTACGCCAGAGTAAAACCGCGAAAAATACTGCAGGGGCTACGATTCCGGTTTCCTTTATCAACACAAGCGCAACACACACAATCGCAGCGGCGATGTATCTTCTTTTGATAAAAAGCAGAAGTGACAGCAGCGTAAACACCATTGCGGGCATGTCGAGCTGAGCCATCATGCTTTGCGTGTAGAACAAGGGAGAAGCAAGCAGCAGCAAAGGCGGCAGAAACGCCGGAGCGCCCTCCGCATCGTGGCTCAATTCAATCGCCAATAAAAAAGTGAACAGCAGCCCAAAGCCGGCCATCAGAAGCATCGCGATGCGAGTGAGTGGAATCGAGAATCCAAAGAGCTTGTACCAAAGCACCAGGTAAGCTTCAACGCCCGGCGGATGCACGTTTGGAATAGTTGAGTGCGCAATCCAAGATCCATGGCGTAACAGATCGAGCGCAGTGGGAATGAACTGCCCCTGTTCGTCCCAGAAGAATGGCAGGTCGAAAAGCGGCCAATGAATGATAAGGAGCGGAATGGTAAACAGCCCGAAGAAAACAGCCAGATAAAAAAATCGACTTCGGAATGCGCGCCGCTTTGCCAATGTCGCAGGTTTTGCGGCGGCTAGGCCGCTTTGCGCCGGCATTTGGATGCCTACTGGATCACCTCGCCGGGATTTTGAGCTTCCAGCCGGATCTCGCCGAATGCGGTCTCATATTGCTTCAGGTTCTGCTGGAGCAGGTTCGAAAGAGCCTTGGCTTGCGGCGGACTCAGGTAGACGCCCTGGAAGTTTGAAATGGTAACGGCGTCAGGCGCGGTCTGGTTTACGGTGCCGAACATGAGAAAGAAGTCCCAAAGGCTAACGCGCACTTGAACGCTATTCGCGTACGTTTCACGATAATCCTGTGTATTTGTAAGGTGCAGTTTCGGTTGCGGCTGTCCTGGCGTCATTCCTTCAGTATGACGGTTCGCGGATCGATGCCTATCGATATGCGGGCACGCCGGTCACGCGCTCGCCGATGACAAGCGTATGAATATGGTCAGTACCCTCGTATGTTTTCACCGTTTCGAGATTGCACATGTGGCGCATGATCGGGTATTCGTCCATGATGCCGTTAGCGCCTAGCAGATCGCGGCTGAGCCGTGCGCATTCGAGCGCCATGGCTACATTGTTCCGCTTCAACATAGATATGTGCGCGGCCTCCACTTTGCCGGCATCTTTAAGCCGGGCAACCTGATGTGCCAGGAGCTGTCCCTTTGTGATCTCGGTAATCATCCACACCAGCTTTTCCTGCACTAGTTGGTGACTCGCTAACGGCTTGTCGTCGAACTGCTTGCGAGCAAGAGTGTAGGTGCGTGCGGTTTCATAGCAATCCATTGCAGCGCCCAAGACGCCCCAACCAATCCCGAAGCGTGCCTGAGACAAGCAGCTCAGCGCGCCCTTGAGGCCTTTCGCGCAGGGGAGCTGATTTTCCTGAGGAATCGCGCAATCGGCGAAGTGCAGGCTGGAAGTGACCGAAGCGCGCATGGAGAGTTTTCCGTGAATGTCGCTGGTGGAGTAACCGGGCGTGCCATTCTCAACCAGGAATCCGCGGATGCCCTCCGCCGTACGCGCCCAGACAACGGCTACGTCAGCAACAGACCCATTCGTAATCCAGGTTTTCTCGCCATTGAGAATCCAAGTATCCTTACGCTTTTCGGCTGTGGTGAGCATGCCGGAAGGATTTGAGCCGAAACCTGGTTCCGTCAGTCCGAAGCAGCCGATCGCCTTACCCGATTGCAGGCTCGGCAGCCAGCGCTGCTTTTGCTCTTCGGAGCCAAATTCATGAATCGGATACATAACGAGCGCGCCCTGAACGCTCACGAAGCTGCGAAGACCCGAATCGCCGCGTTCCAGCTCCTGCATAATAAGCCCGTATTCGACGTTGTTCATTCCGGCGCAGCCATAACCTTCCAAATTGGCGCCGAAAAACCCGAGATTTCCCATTTCAGAGATGAGCTGCTTGGGGAAGTTACCTGTGTTATAGGCGTCGCGAATGACGGATAGAACGCGTTCGTCGACAAACTGGCGGGCTGTCTGGCGAACCATCAGCTCTTGTTCGCTTAACAGCGAGTCGAATTGAATGTAATCGACACCGGGGAAACGGGGCATAACGAGAAGTTAGTTCCTTGGCCGCTACTACTTTAACAGCCGGTTTTGACACGTTTTTTCTTATTTTTAATAGCAGTTTCGATAGCCGCGCCGGGGTTTGCACAGCAACCCGGCGATACGGAGTTGAATCAGGCGTATCGCGCTCTTGCGAAAAAGGATTACGACACCGCTATAGGAAACTTTCGGGCCGGTCTGGCGAAACAGCCGAACAATGCGGGCGCGCATAAAGATCTGGCTTACACGCTGGTGAAGACGGGTGATAACGCCGAAGCGCGCGACGAATTTGAACGTGCATTGCAGGTGAATTCAAAGGATGAAACCGCCGCCCTCGAATATGCATTTTTGGCATTCGAAACGAGAAAGCCGATTGAGGCCCGGCGCATGTTCGACAAACTGCGGCACAGCGAAAATGCAGCGACTCGTGCAACCGCGGAGCAGGCGTTTCAAAACATAGACCGGCCGCTTGCGGAAGGAATTGCTCGATGGAAAGAGGCGCTGGCACGCTCCGCAAATCCGAAAGATCCGTCTACCTTCAGCGCACATTGGGAGCTGGCCCAGCTTGCAGAAAAACGAGACGAACTGCCACTCGCTGCCGAGCAATATGAGATCTGCCGCGAGCTGAAGCCGCAACTCAGCGAACTGCTTTTGATTCTCGCTCGTGTCTGGCGTCCCTTGAACCGGTTGGATGAAGCGAATGCAGCCTTGCTGGCGGCATCGCGTTCTAAAGACTCACGGACGGCAGAGCTAGCGCTGGCACAAATGGACCGGCATTATCCGTATCCATACGAATTCCTAAGCGCGCTGAAGCTCGATCCGCAAAACGTCACATTGCGAAAGGAACTGGCATATCTTTACCTCGCGATGAAAAAGGAGCCGGAGGCGATCGAACAGTTTGAACAAGCGTTACGTATCGATCCACACGATCAGCAAGCGCGAAGGCAATTGAATGCCCTGCGTGGAATCAAGACAAAGGAAGAAGTTCCGGCAGCCGTGCATCCGGTTGCCACGGATGCCCGCGCCATGGGCCTCAAAAGTTTCGCTCTAGGATACACGAATGACGCGATCAAATACCTGGAACAGGCGCACGAACAGGATCCGAACGACGCTGAGGTGACGTTGAAGCTCGCCTGGGCGTACAACCAAAAAAAGGACGACACGGATGCCATCCGCTATTTCGACCAGGCACGAAAGTCTGATGACCCGCAGATCGCAGCCGAAGCGTCCAAAGCTTTTCATAACCTGAACGGCGACATTATGCCGCAAACGACGATCTGGGCAATGCCGATGTTCTCTTCGCGCTGGAAAGATCTGTTTGCGTACGGACAGGTGAAGCGAACTGTGCCGCTGCCCTGGCATAGAGCAAATAAGCTACTGTCGTTTTACATTTCGACGCGCTTTATGGGAGATCTCAAGAGCGGCTTGCCGACGCATGTGGTTGACCCTCAATATTTATCGGAGAGTTCGTTCATATTCGGAGCGGGAGTGTCCAGTAAGACTTGGCATCATCTGACCGGTTGGGCAGAAGCCGGAGAGGCAGTGAAATATCTGCCGGGACGCCAGGACATCGGAACCGCGATCCCCGATTATCGCGGCGGATTGAATTACGCAAAAGGCTTCGGCCATCTCTTGGGCAGCGGCTCGGGCCTTTTCTACGAGACAACCGGGGATGCCATTTACGTGAGCCGGTTCGATAAGGACTGGCTTTTCTATTGGCAGCAACGGGCGGGGCGCACGTTCCAAACGGGTGAGAAGACATCCTTTCAAGCGCTGTTCAACGTGAACTATATTCGCGACGTAAAGAATCAATACTGGGCGAACACGCTCGAGATGGGTCCGGGTTTCAAAGCGCATCTCGCATGGATGCCACCAAATTTCTATTTCGCCACGGATCTTCTACGCGGCGTTTACCTGAACAACATGTATAACCCGAGGCGGCCGAATTATAACGATGTCCGCGTCAGTCTCTGGTACGCGATCACAAAATGAAGCAGCAGCTTGTTCATTTAGCAATTTTGTTGGCTGCGATGTCGCCGATTTGCCGCGCAACTGCTTTTCGGGTTGACGCGGCCGACGACCGGCCATGGCAAAAGATTCTCGGTTCCGTCGGCATTACCGAGAGTTCAAGCGAACGGGCGGAGATTCTCATTGCCGGCGCGGAGTCGAAGGCTGATCTCTCCACCGCCGCTGAA
>DAISJE010000442.1:0-4352 GCA_036821665.1 Bryobacteraceae bacterium
GAAGCTGGGTTTCGTCGTAGCGGATTTCGACTTCGATTCGCCGGGCCGCGGAATGCCGGCATGCATTGCGAAGCGCCTCGGCTGCAATTCGGTAAATCTCGTCTCGGAGGATCGGATTGAGCTCTCGCGTCGTGCCTTCCGTTTGCACATGAAAGTCGGGACAATCGGGCCTGGTTTGATCGTCCGCGAATTCTTTTGCGAGCGCGGTTATGGCCGCGCCAAGATCGCTACCCAAGACTGCTGACGATCGCAAGTCGTGGACGGCATCCCGGCTCTCGGTAATCGCCTGGGCGGCTTGGTCAATCGCGCCGTCGAGTTTTTGCTTAGCTTCGTCGGCACGGCTTGGGAGCAGGTTAGACACGGTTTGAAAGCGAAGTAACAGCCCCTGGAAGCTTTGCAGTAGTGTATCGTGTAACTCGCGGGCGATGCGAGTTCGCTCCGCTAGGCGCTCGGCATAACGGAAGTCCATTTTGGCTGTCATTTGCCTGAGTCGGAGGCGATACAGACCCCAGGCGAGCAGCATGACCGCCGCAACACTCGCAAATTGGAACCACCGGGTTTGCCAATACGCCGGCACAACCTCAAAAGACATCGTCGCTTTTTGCCCGCTCCAGCGCCCGTCCGGATCACGCGCCATCACTTCAAATTGGAACGATCCAGGCGAAACATTTGTATAGTCGACTTCCCGCGACGCAGTGGGCTCGCTCCAGCCCGAATCGACATTGTCGAGCCGATAGCGATATCTCACGGATTCCGGATTGGACACGTTCACGCCACCATACCGAAAGGTCAAGCGGCGCCGGCCGGAAGGCACACGGGCATGGGGGCCAGGCGCGACCGGCTTCCCATCGACCAGCATTCCACTCACGCGAATTGTGACTGGAAATGCTGGCGTGCCAAATGCGGATGGTTCCAGAACAGAAATTCCCTGGTTCAGCGAGAACCAGATCTGCCCGCGATTGTCTTCCACCACTGAGCGGCTACGCTTCACACCTTCGGTACTGGGCAGCCCATCTGTGATTCCGAACTCCCTGTAATCGCCTGCTCCAAAAGAGTCGTTCCGCAACGCGGAAGACTTGACCCGCAGAACATGGTTCCCAGTGGTGATCCACAACCAGCCGCTACTCTCGGCTATGCCAAGAATTTCTCCAAAGAGCGGCTTGGGCGCGCTAGTGGGAACGCGTACAATCCCGGATTGGAGAAACGAGATTCCCTTCGAGGTACCGATCCAGAGCGTGCCACGGTCATCGAGCAATAGACTTTCGATTGGGCCGGGCGGCAATCCGTCGCGAGGAGAATAGGTGGTCCAATGGTTGTTTTTGAGCTGGGCGAGACCGTCTGGCGTACCTACGAAGATTTCTCCCGCCGCGTTTCCGGTGATAACCGAAATCCTGTTAGAGGGCAGCCCGTCTTGAGTTGTGAACGTGTGCCAGATACCAGCGCTGTAGCGGCTGAGACCTTTATTCACCGTTCCGGCCCAAACCGTGCCATCGGGCGCACGGTAGAGGGAAGAAACCGCATTGTCGGCGAGTCCGTTTCGCCGGGTGTAGGTAGTGGATTGAAGCCTATCGTGGTCTGTGCGAATCCGCGTGACTCCGCCGTTTCTTCTACCTACCCAGACCTCGCCGGGAGCCCCGACAATCGAATAAACGGCGTCATTCGCCAATCCCTCAACATTAATCTGTTGAAGCGAACCATGAGTAAGCCGGAACAATCCGCCATCCCAGGGAGCAAACCACAAGCTCGCACGATCATCGACGTAGATCGACCCGCAGTTCCTGCACGGCAGACCCGCCGAGCTGAAGTAAGTTGCGAAGCCACTGGCCCGGTAGCGCTCGATGATCTCCGGACCGCCAATCCACAGATTTCCGGCTCGGTCCTCGAACAATGAGGTTACGGCGAAACCCACTGCCGAGTGATCGAGCGAATGGATTCTGCCTTCTGCATCTATGTCCTTAGCTCGGGTTTTGAACAAATGGCCATCAGTGCCGATCCAAACGTCCCCGGATCGGCCGCTAGCCAACGAAAGTATTGCCTGATTACCAAGCTCCGGATCTATCTGCTGAACCGCTCTCCCGTTGTGTACGCTCAATAAGCCTTTATCTGTGCCAAGTAGTGTGGTTGAACCCGAAATCGGAAGGAGGCAGTTGATTTTCCGGTCTGGTAGGTTCGTGATGCGCTGAACTTCCGCGGTCCCCCGCGCCGCCGTCACATGCAGCACGCCCCGATCGCGAGTGCCGATCCAGAATGACCCATCCATCGCCTGCGCAACAGCCGTGGGCGGGCTGGGAATAGCGCTCGAATCCAACAGAATACGCACCTTCCCGGGCTCATATTCGACCAGTCCTTGCGCTTCACTTGCAAAGAGTAGCGATCCGTCGCGGGTTCTGTTGACGGGACCGGCTCGATACTGGTGTTTGCGGTTGTCGGCCAACGGTCCCACCAGACGACCGGCAGAGTATCGGAAGAGGTGAGTATGGTCGTCTGTGACCCACAACCGGTCAGTCGAATCTGTAACCAGACCCACCGCGGGGAAATTCGCCTCGATGTTCGGATCGATCTCGCGAATAGAGACGAAAGTCAGGCCATCATACCGAACCAACGCTTTGCTCGTGGCAATCCAGAGATAGCCGTCGGCAGTTTGCGTTATAGAGTTGACACGGCCGCCCGGAAAGCCTGCCGATCGGTTCCAAATGTCTTGGTTGTGTCCCGGCGTGATTCTATCCGCGCCCGCGGCCAAAGCCGCGTGTAGCAGTAAAAGAAGCGAGATGGAGGAGATTCTCCGCAAGTAAGTTATGGCAAAAACTCAAACCGGTCCACGACAACTTCAGCTCGGCGCTTAAGCCCGGACGGCCCGCGCTTGCCTTGCCAGTAAACATAAAACGCCATGCGTACTGATTCTGACCCGGGTGTCGGAACTTCCGATGTAAACACGTGCTTCGAAACCGCAGCCCCTCTGGCGGGCCCATCCGCCCGCGACGTAGTCATAGTGATCCTTCCAGGCTCCCAGACGATTGTATGTGTTAGTTTGCCTGCCGGTGCGGCGAAACGCGAAACGTTACTCGGCAGGAAGGTAGGTTGCAGCGTAAATTCCGCGTTCTTGTTGTCAGGGTCGCCCCATCGAGTGATGTTGATGTCGAATTCACGATTGTGCTGTTCGTCGGTGGAATAATCCCACGTGAATATGCCGAACACAAGCGAAGGGTCCAGGCGGGAAGTGTCTTCCACTGTGAACGAATAGGTGCCATATCCCAAGCTGCGCGTTACTTTCACCTCCGAACAGGTCCAGCGCTGATTGCGATTGACAATTTGGAGGTGAAGAGCGCCTGCTCGGTCTGTATACACGTTCTCCGGATTATATGGATTGCTTGTGCCGCCGCGATCGCTCGGTCTGAAGCGGACCCGCCACTTGAAGCCGCTGAAATCGATAAAGAAGGATGAGGACTTGGCCTGCCCACGTGCAACAGCGACTTGCGCTACGGCCCCTCCGCGTCCGGGTAGCTGACGCAAAACGGCGGCCGGGCGGTAGGAAGAATCCACCAGCAGGGCCGCATATTCGGTTCCCAGATGTACTTCGTTGCGCCATGCTTTGTCAGGTAAAATCGCGGTAAACGGCGAAGCCAGCAAAGGCTGCAGCCACCATAATCGGCCGCACTTGGAATAGAGAACCATTTGTTGTCCTTGCCGTGCGCCACTCACGGTTCCCTCGATAACGTCCTCCTCGTCCCGATCGCCGGTATTCCATTCGGGTACCTGCGTAAAGGAGATCTTCGCTTCAATGTTTTGTTTTCTCGCCTGATGACAGGCGCCGAGCACCAGGAAAATTGCGAAAATGAGCAACCTCGCGGCGGAACGCGCTGTAACAAGCCGGCATTCGTAGTCGATCTTCTTGAGTGTCTCCGGACGAGACGACGTTGGGCTTAGTGCAGTCATGAAACAGCGTGGGTCGCACGCCGAATTCCTAGCCTGTTCATCAAACTGCGAAGTGTGTTCGGATGGACGTTGAGGATGGCGCCCGCGCCGCTGGGCCCGCTGATCACCCAGCCGGTTCTCTTGAGCACTCGCAGAATATGCCGCCGCTGTATATCATCGAGTGAATCCGTGGACTCCGACTCGCGCAAAACTCCCGGCGTCATTTTCCCGCCGGATTCCCCAACCGCTAGGAGATCCGCTCCGAGTTTGAGAACAGAGGCTGCGGAGGCATGTGAACTCGAAAGAGGATTCGGCAGGACTCCGTTGTCCGACCGGATCACGGCCCGTTCAACCAGGTTCTGGAGTTCGCGCACGTTGCCGGGCCAATCGTATGTAGAGAATGCGTGCATTGTTGTTTCCGGTATCCGCTCAATCCGCTT
>DAISJE010000443.1:0-4349 GCA_036821665.1 Bryobacteraceae bacterium
AATCTCCTGCAGCTTCAACGCGCCTTCGAGCGCAATCGGGAAATGAATGCCGCGGCCTAAATAGAGAAAATCCTGCGCGCGCGCCAGATCGCGAATGAGTTCGTCGTAACGATCGTTCTCCCCCAGCACCTGCTCCAGTTTCCCGGGAATCTGTGCCAGCTCCTGCACGAGCGTGCTCGATGCGTCTGCGCTCAGTGTGCCGCGCACCTGGCCGAGATACATCCCCAAAATCAATAGCGCCGTGAGCTGCGACGTGAACGCCTTCGTCGAAGCGACTCCGATTTCCGGCCCCGCATGCGTCAGCAACGTTCCTGCCGCTTCGCGCGTGATCATAGACCCCACAACGTTGCAGATCGCGAGCGTCTTGGAGCCTTTTTGCTTCGCCTCGCGCTGCGCCGCCAGCGTATCCGCGGTTTCGCCTGACTGCGAAATTACGATCGTAAGCGTATTAGGAAGAATAATCGGATCGCGATAACGAAACTCGCTGCCGTAATCCACTTCAACAGGTAGCCGTGCCAGCCGCTCGATGAAGTATTTCCCCGTCAGGCCGGCATGCCAGCTTGTACCGCACGCAATAATCTTCACCTGTTGAAACGAACGGAAATCGTTTTCCGAGATATCGATCTCATCCAGAAAAACACGCCCGCTCTCGAGTCCGATGCGGCCGAGCATAGTATCCTTCACGGCGCGCGGCTGCTCAAAGATTTCTTTGAGCATGAAATGCTTATAGCCGCCTTTCTCCGCCATGATCGGATCCCAGAGAATACGCGAAATCTGCCGGCGCACGGTGCGGCCTTCGATATCGGTCAGCTTTACGCCATCGGCCGTCAGCACCGCAACGTCCCCGTCGTTCAGAAACACCATGTCGCGCGTGTGGCTGAGTAGCGCGGGAACGTCGGAGGCAACGAAAAACTCGTTTTGCCCGAGCCCCACCACCACCGGCGGCCCCGAGCGTGCTGCCACGATCTTATTCGGATCGGTACTCGAGATAACGCTGAGCGCAAATACACCGGTGATCTCTTTTAAAGCCTCGCGAACCGCGCTTTCCAGGCTTCCGTTCAGGTGCTTCTCGACGAGATGCGCGATCACTTCCGTATCCGTCTCGGTCTTGAACGTATGGCCTTCGGAAATCAATTTTTTCCGCAGCGACAGATAGTTTTCAACGATGCCGTTATGAACGACGACAATTTCACCCTTACAATCGCGATGCGGATGCGCGTTCTCTTCTGTCGGCCGGCCATGCGTGGCCCAGCGCGTGTGCCCGATGCCATACGAACCCGAGAGCGGTTTCGTCCGGATCGCCTCTTCCAGATTCCGCAGCTTTCCGGACGCGCGCCTTACCTCCAGACATTTCTGGTCTGTCAGAACCGCGACGCCGGCCGAATCGTAACCGCGATACTCCAGCCGCTTCAAACCGTCCACAATCACAGGCACCGCTTCGCGGCTACCGATATAACCCACAATTCCGCACATACTGCTATACAGAGAGTACTTCTCAGTCTAAAATTTCTACACGATAGTCTTCAATGACCGGGTTCGACAGCACATCCCGGGCAATTTCATCCAACATTCGGACCGCCGAATCGCGCCCGGTCCCCTCCGCAATCCCAATCTCAAAGTATTTTCCCTGACGAACGGATGCAATCTCTTTATGCCCCATCCCGTTCAGGGCATTCGAGATCGTCTGGCCTTGCGGATCGAGCACCGACGGCTTCATTGCAACGTACACGCGCGCTTTCATGAATCCCCTTATTGTAGAAGCACGCAAATTCCTCTTTCCTTCCCCAAACAAATCCTATACACTCTGTTTGAAAGCCTTCATGCAACAGAACCGCCCGGGGGCCGCCCATCGTTAAGATCTGCATTCTGGCCAGCAGCAGCGCCGGGAATTCGACCTTCATCGCTACGGAGCGAACGCGTGTGCTGGTGGACGCCGGGTTGAGCCGCCGCGAAATCGCCCGGCGATTGTCGGCCATCGGCGAAGATATCCACAGGCTGGATGCGATTCTGGTCACGCACGAGCACAGCGATCACACCAGCGGCCTCGCCGCCCTCGCCAAAGCAGAAGAGGGCAAACTTCCCGTTTATGTGACGCGCGGCACATCTCGCTATCTCGATTGGGGGGAATACGCGCCGCGGCTTGAAACCTTTCAGGCCGGTTGCGGTTTTACGATAGGCGACTTCGACGTGACAAGTTTCACCATTCCGCACGATGCCGCCGATCCGGTCGGCTACACGCTCGGCGCGGAAGGAATCAAAATCGCCATCGCGACCGATCTCGGTTATATCCCCGATTCTTTGCGTTTTCATCTGCGCAACACGGACCTGCTGCTGCTCGAAGCCAATCACGATCTCGAGATGCTGCGCGTCGGTCCCTATCCCTGGTCGGTCAAACAGCGGGTCATGAGCCGGCGCGGGCATCTTTCAAACAAAGTGGCTTGCGGCTTCATCGAGAACGATCTCGATTCACGCGTCTCCACACTGGTGCTCGGCCATATCAGCGAGCACAACAATCACCCCGAACTGGTGCGCAACCTGGGACTGAAAGCGCTCGACGGCCGCTCGCTGTTTACGAAACTCTTTGTGGCCGAACCGGGCGTGCAGTCAGAAGTGTTCTGTTACTGATATGTGGCGCACGCTGTTAGCGTTCCCAAAGGATTTGGTGGGGCGGCGCCTTGCGCTGCGCGGGCCCCTCGGGCCCGCTCTCGCACTTCAGCGCGGTATTGAGCATGATTGGTAATCACCTCTCTCTCCGAGCCGCGACGGAAGGAAGCGGTCAGCTGTCAGCGAGCAGCGATCAGCTACATGTGGCGCACGCTTTTAGCGTGCCGTGCCGAACTTCAGTTCGGTATCTCGGATTTGGACATTTGCTGTTAGCGTTCCCAAAGGATTTGGTGGGGCGGCGCCTTGCGCTGCGCGGGGCCCTCGGGCCCGCTCTCGCACTTCAGTGCGGTATTGAGCTTGATTGGTAATCACCTCACTCAATACCGAGCCGCGACGGAAGGAAGCGGTTGAGCTGTCAGCGAGCAGCGATCAGCTACATGTGGCGCACGCTTTTAGCGTGCCGTGCCGAACTTCAGTTCGGTATCTCGGATTTGGACATTTGCTGCTAGCGTTCCCAAAGGATTTGGTGGGGCGGCGCCTTGCGAGAGCGGGCCCCTCGGGCCCGCTCTCGCACTTCAGCGCGGTATTGAGCATGATTGGTAATCACCTCTCTCTCCGAGCCGCGACCGGAGAAAGCGGTTGAGCTAGTCTCAAACGAAATCGGGGATACTCCGGGCTTGAATCCGAATCGCGGGGTTTTCCGCTCAGCAGGCGTGTCCCCGATTTTCACAACCCCACTAGCGAGTGTTTTTTGATCTTTTCTGTCTCCTCGCCCTAAGTACTACTTCTACTCAAAAACCACATACTCCCTGAAAATGCGAATGGGGTTATTGCAAGCCTGCGCATAGATCAGCATAAGATTCATCGGGGTCGGATTTCTGCTCATCGGATTTACTATTTTCGCAACGCTAACGTCATGAAGGCGTCGAAGGAATCTACTACACTTGTTCGAATCAGAGATAACGGAACCAGCGGTGAGGGATACGAAACAGCCATGCTAAACGGCGCAACCACAAAATACACGGCCTTCGATGCCGTCGGTAACATCGCCGCCAGCTCGCAGATTACCGCGGGCAGCACTTACTCTTTCACCTACGCCTACAATCTGGCTGGTTCGCTGAACTACGAAGTGTATCCGTCCGGCCGGGCGATCACCGAAACCTACGATGCCGCGAATCGTCCCAGCACACTGACGGCCACCCTTTCCGGTGGGCAGACCCCATACATTACCCAGACCGCTTACTGGCCGCATGGATTGAAATCGTTCGTGCGCGGCAGCAATCTCTGGTACGCCGCCGGCTATAACGACCGCTTGCAACTGTCGGAGAGCTACGAAGCCATTAATAACAACAACTCCAACATCCTGCAGGTCTCGTGCCTGAACTGGGGTGTGCAGCCGAACTTCGGCGGAGCCATCCTGGCCCAATGCCCGGTATCGAGCACCACGAACGATAACGGCGATCTGCAGTCTGTCATCTTTAAAAACGGCGGCCCCGGTTATCCGCAGTTCCTGTCGTTCACGCAAAGCTTCGGCTACGATGGCGTGCATCGTTTGACTTCGGCTTCCGATTCCGGCGGCTGGTCGCGCAACTTCGCCTACGATTCCTACGGCAATATGTGGGTCGCGGGCAACTCCGGAGTTCCATTGAACGGCAACACGCCCACATCCAACGTCTACACGGGTGCCAACCGAATCTCCGGCTCCAGCTATGACGCATCCGGCAATCAACTCGCCGTAAACGGCG
>DAISJE010000444.1:0-4344 GCA_036821665.1 Bryobacteraceae bacterium
ATACAATATTCATGAGTACTCGGCCGCGCTCGCCTGGGATTACACAATTGCGCCTACCGTTCTGAACGAGTTGCGCGGTGGATTTACACGCGATTACGCACACAGCGACCCGATTGGACTGAAGTTAGGCGAATCGCTTGCCTCGCAATATGGCCTCACCGGAGTTCCAACCGGCCCGCAAAGCGCCGGCATTCCGCCCATCAACATCAATGGCCTGACACGTCTTGGCTCGTCGCCATGGAGGCCGCAGTTTCAGATCGCGCAAGTGTGGCAGCTTCTCGACAATCTAAGCTGGCTCAAAGGTGATCACAGTTTCAAATTCGGATATGAATACCGGCATCCGAGCGACAATTTTCTCGATATCGAATCGCCGCAAGGTCAGATTTTCGTCAACGGAATCTACACCAATAATGGTTCTTTCGGCCTTCCCGATTTTCTTTTGGGCGATGTCGATTCGGCTCAGTTCACAACTCCCACCGTTGTCCACAATTACAAAGAGGGGAACAGTTTCTACGGACAGGACACGTGGAGAGTCCGGAGTAATTTGACCGTCAGCTATGGCGTTCGCTATGAACTCTTCTCTCCGCTTTTGAATCATCAAAACGCCGTCTCCAATTTCACGTCCGCGAACGGAGGCGGCTTCGTAACAGCCGCCCCGAATGCTTCGGGCTGGTATGCTCGCTCTCTCATTCATCCCGATAAGAACGATTGGGCGCCGCGATTTGGTTTCAGCTATCAGCCGTGGAGCCGCGTTGTGCTTCGTGGCGGCTTTGGAATCTTCTATCAGCAATCCGTCCGCATCGGATCGGAGTCAATACTCGCGTTGAATCCGCCTTTTGTTGTCTCGAATAGCTTGGCCCAGCAGCTAGGGAGCACCACGCCGGTATTCCTGCTCAGTCAGGGATTCCCCTCGTTTCCATCGACCGCTTTGTACCTGCCCGGTTTACAGGTCCGCGCACAAGATCCGAACCAGCGGACTCCATACGTCGAACAATTCAGCTTTGGTCCCGAGATTCAGTTGGGAAGCAATACCGCGCTCGACATTACGTACGTTGGAAATAACGCAAGAAAAATGAACCGGCTTCGAAATGCGAATCAGGGCATTGTGACCGGATACG
Source organism: Bryobacteraceae bacterium (assembly GCA_036821665.1). Lineage (GTDB taxonomy): Bacteria > Acidobacteriota > Terriglobia > Bryobacterales > Bryobacteraceae > Bog-105. The sequence goes on from DAISJE010000444.1 coordinate 1,119, forward strand.
ACGCGAAAGGCAATCCCATCGTTGTCTTCCCCTACGCCAACCTGAATAACGCCGTCACGGGCGACCATGCGTTTTTAGAGCTGGCGACGAATGATGGAAATTCGGATTACAATGGACTGCTCGTATCGCTCCGAAGGCGATTTAGCAAGGGGCTCTCCTACGGCATCAGCTACACCTGGAGCCACGGCATTTCGGATTTCGTTGATAATCTCACCGGCGGTGCGGAGCCGCAAAATGCCTACGATTACCGGGCAGATCGCGGAGAATCGCCGTTCGATATCCGGCATAGATTCGTCGGCTTTGTCAGCTATGAACTGCCGGTTGGCAAAGGCAAACCGCTGCTGAACAACGATGGCTGGAGCGGCCGGGCGTTGGGCGGCTGGCAAATCAATTCCATCGTCACATTGCAGACCGGCACGCCTTTCGAAGTGAATGCAGCCGATGTGAGCAACACCGGTCCGGCGCACGATTCACGAGCCAACTGTATTGGCGATCCGTTCCTGGGCACTTCCACAGACCCGCGAAATGGCGTCTGGTTGAACGCGAACGCCTTTGCAGTGCCGGCACTCGGCACATTCGGCAATTGCGGTGCGCGCAACTTCCACGGACCGGGAGTACAGAACGTCGATTTCAGTTTGTTCAAGAGCTTCCCCATTACGGAATCTACGAAAATCGAATTCCGCGCGGAATCGTTCAATCTCTTTAACCATGCGAACTTCACGAACCCGTCCGCGTATTACTCTCCGTTCTCTCTTGGTTCCTTCGGCAGGAGCTTTAACACCGTGACGGATCCCCGTGAATTACAATTCGCTTTGAAATTCTACTTTTGAAATGAAATTTCACCTGCGTTTTATTCCTCGACTTTGCGTCCCCGCACTGTTATTGCCGCCAAATCGGGGACACTCCGGGCTAGCATCCGAATCGCGGCAGTATCCGATTAGCAGGCGTGTCCCCGATTTTTCAAAATCATCCCTCTATTTGGCGCGGCTGTCTGTCCCGCTAATTTTTTTACTATTACTGTTTTCCCTCGCCGCCCTCAATGCCGAAACCCCCTTCGACTCAATCATCAAACCTTCGCTCGTTACAACCGAAATTGCACCCAATCGCGGCGCGGCGGCTGTCTGGCAGAGTCTCAAAAAGCTTCATACGCGCGCCAGCCTCATCATGATCACGGCGCATCCCGACGATGAAGACGGCGGAATGCTGGCCTATGAATCGCGCGGTCTGGGCGCCCGCGTCACGCTGTTGACCTTGAACCGGGGCGAGGGCGGCGCAAACGTCATGTCTTCCGATTTCTGGGATGCGCTCGGCCTTGTCAGAACCGAAGAACTGCTGGCGGCCGGGCAATATTACGGTGTTGACCAGTATTGGACGCGCGTCTGCGATTACGGATTCTCCAAAACCATGCAGGAAGCGCTGGAGAAATGGAGCAAAGAACGCGTTCTTGGTGATGTCGTGCGAATCGTACGCACCGTTCGCCCTCTCGTCGTGACGTCCGTTTTTGTCGGAGGTCCGAGCGACGGCCACGGCAACCACCAAGTTGCGGGACTAATGGCCAAAGAAGTCTTTGAAGCCGCCGGCGATCCGAACCAGTTTCCTGAACAGATCCGTGAAGGGCTCTTGCCTTGGAAGCCACTCAAATACTACGCGCATGTGCCTTTCTTCGGACCCGAGGCCTCGAAAATCAGCCGCACCATTGGAATTCCGGTCGGCGAATATGACCCGTTCCTGGGTCTCTCCTATCTGCAAACCTCGCGCGAAGGCCTGGGCTATCAAAAATCGCAAAACGGTGGCGGATCGATTCCGCACGCCGGAAAGATGAGCTCCGATTATCACCGCTTTGGCTCAAACGTTGCCGCGCCGGATCAGGAGAACAGCTTTTTTGAAGGTATCGATACGTCGCTAGTTGGCATCGCCAGCCTCGCGAGTGGGAATGACAGCGCCTCTCTGAAGGAAGCACTTCAGAAGATCAACAGCTCCGTCGAAGAGGCAACGTCTGCTTTCTCCGCCGCTCATCCGGAAAAGTGCGCCCCATTCCTCGCGACGGGTTTGAAAGAGACGCAGGCTCTAATCGAGCAAGTGAAAAACAGCCGGCTTTCGGCCGACGAAAAGTACAACGTGCTTCACGAACTCGAAACGAAGCGCGTGCAGTTTAACGACGCAATCGTCGAAGCACTCGGCATCTCCATGCGTGCTGTCGTTGAGCCGGATCATCCGGTAAATCCTCTGTTCGCGATGTTCATGGGCGATCCCGATACGTTTCGCCTCGCCATTCCGGGCCAATCGTTCGGCGTCAAGGTAAGCCTGGCGAATCAGACACCCGAAACAGTTGACGTCTCGCGCATCTCGCTCGATGCGCCGCCCGGCGATGAGAGTTGGTGGACCGTTCAAACGAATAGTCCGGCTTCAGGAACCATCTCCTCCGGCGGAACCATTGACGCGCAATTTAAGGTCACCGCTTCCGAATCGATCCAATACACGAAACCGTATTTCCGAAGGCCAAACATCGAGCAGCCTTATTACGACATTTTGAATCCCAAATACCTGGGGCGTCCGACTGCGCCTTATCCTCTCGCCGCATGGGCCGACCTCAAATATCAGGACGTCACAGTGCGGCTGGGTCAAGTGGTCCAGACCGCGCAGCGCGCAAACGGGCTTGGGGTTATTTATGAGCCTCTCGCTGTCGCTCCGGCCATCTCGGTGCAGCTTTCGGCTCGTGCCGGAATCGTGCCGCTCGGATCAAAATCCTTTCCTCTCTCCGTGACTATCCACAGCAATGTAAAAGGCCCGGCAACCGGTTCGGTTAAACTGCAACTACCCGAAGGCTGGCGCAGCGATCCATCTTCACAGTCCTTCAACACATCGAAAGATGGCGAAGATCAGTCCGTCGCGTTCCATGTGCTTCCCGCCGGCCTCGCCGAAAAGCCGTATACAATTACCGCCACTGCGAGTTATGGCGGCAAGGAATACCGCGAAGGCTATCATGTCACCGGATATCCGGGGCTGCGGCCATATTTTCTGTACGATCCATCCACATACACAACAAGCGGCGTAAACGTCAAAGTTGCTCCGGGCCTCAAGGTCGGCTACATCACCGGCAGCGGAGACGACGTGCCTGCATCGCTTCAGAATCTCGGTATAAACGTGAGCTTCCTGGCCACGGCCGATCTCGCCGGCGCCGATCTAAGCAAGTTTGACGTGATTCTGCTGGGCGTGCGTACGTACG
>DAISJE010000445.1:0-4341 GCA_036821665.1 Bryobacteraceae bacterium
GCGATGCGAGACAAGGCGATAGAAGAAGTCACTGCGCAACTATTTCCGCTTGCAGACCGCTTGATTCTCACGGCGCCCAATTATCCGCGCGCGCTGCGGCCCGAGGCCATTTTGGACATCGCCGGGCACTCGAACCCCGTTCTTACAGAGTCCGTTGCGGACGCGATCGAAATAGCGCGTACCGCGCCCGCAGAGGTGATTGTTTTCTTCACGGGCTCCCTTTTTCTGGTGGGCGAAGCGCGTGCGCTGCTGGCAACAGGGTCGAATAAGATGAAGCATTGATACACAAGTTGCGCGGGATGCTGTTTGCCGATCCCGCTATTATTCTCGCCACGATTGTTTTCGGGACATTCAGCCTGATCGTATCGTTTTTCGACAGCACCGGCGTTTTACAGATTCGAGTCGCGCGCGCCTGGGCGCGAACTCTGCTGGCCGTTAGTGGAGTTCGCGTTCACGTCGAGGGTCTTAACCGGATTGATCCTTCGGCCAGCTATGTTTTCGTATCGAATCACGCGAGCTACATGGATACTCCGGTTGCGCTCGCTCACATTCCAGCCCAGTTCCGGTTTCTAGCCAAGCGCGGTCTCTTTCGCATACCATTTCTCGGAACTCATCTCAGCCGCGCCGGACACATTCCCGTGCCGCGCGAAGATCCGCGTGCCGCGGTGAAGACGTTGCAAGCCGCCGCCGACGCGCTTCAGCACAAGAAGATTTCGATGCTGATTTTTCCGGAAGGCGGCCGTTCGCACGATGGTATTTTGCAGCGCTTCAAAGAGGGCGGGGCCTACATCGCCATTCGCGCGGGAGTTCCGGTTGTGCCGCTGGTCATGATCGGCACGCGCGAGATTCTTCCGCTGGGCGGTGGAATCGTATTGCCGGGTGCAGTTACGTTGCGAGTCCTGCCGCCCATAGATACGTCACACATGACGCTCAAAGATCGCGGGCCGCTGACCGAGAGACTGCGCGAACTGATTCGGACTGAACTCGAGCCCAGCGAATCAGCAGCAACCCGTCTTGGCTAGAACGATCTCATCGATCTGGATCAAAGTCGGGTAATGGCCGGTATAGCAGGAATAGCAGTAGCGGCCGTCCCGGTCGCCGATCGAGTCTCGTAGCGAGTCCAAGGACAAATAAGCCAGCGAATCGGCCTCTACATAGGCCCGAATCTGTTCGATATCGTTGTTCGCGGCGATCAACTCGCGCTGCGTGGGCGTGTCTACGCCGTAGTAGCACGGAGAAATGGTGGGCGGACAGGAAATTCGCAGATGTACTTCCCGCGCGCCCGCGTTGCGCATCATGCGAACGATTTTGCGACTGGTAGTTCCGCGCACCAGCGAATCGTCTACCAGGACGACACGCTTGCCTTCCAATAGATGCCGGACCGGATTCAGCTTCAGCTTCACGCCGAAGTCGCGAATCGCCTGCGAAGGTTCAATAAACGTGCGGCCAACATAGTGATTACGAATCAACGCTTGCCGGTACGGGATGCCCGACTCCGCGGCATAGCCGATGGCGGCCGCAACGCCGGAATCGGGGACCGGAACCACAACATCTGCCTCAACGGGGTGTTCGATGGCGAGTAAGCGGCCCATACGCTCGCGGGATTCGGCCACAGCTTTACCGAAGACGATGGAATCAGGCCGCGAAAAATAGACGTGTTCAAACGCGCAGTGCGCTGTTACTCCAGGTGTTGTGTAGAGCTCGCGCGTCATGCCTTCCGGCCCGATGATGACCATCTCGCCCGGTTCCACATCGCCTTCGTAGGTAGCGCCAATCAGATCGAAGGCGCATGTCTCGGACGCAAAAACCGTAGCGGGCGGACCGTCCGGTACTTCCAGGCGGCCGATGGCCAGCGGCCGGAACCCGTGCGGATCGCGGGCCACAATGATGCGATCTTCCGCTAAAAATACCAGTGAAAAGGCGCCTTCAATCTGCAGCAAGGCGTCTCGCAGCGCTCCGGAAAGAGTGCGTTCGCGGGATCGGGCGACCAGATGCAGAACGACTTCCGTATCGCTGGTCGATTGAAAGATGGATCCGTCTTCTTCGAGTTCACGTCGCAACTCGATCGCATTCGTCAGGTTGCCATTATGCGCGACCGCCACCTGGCCCTTGCTGCAAGCCACCGACAATGGCTGCGCATTGCGTATCGACGTATCGCCCGCCGTCGAATATCTTGTATGTCCAATAGCCAGACTGCCAGGGAGCTGATTCAACACGCCCGGCGTGAAGATATCCGCGACGTGGCCCATTTTGCGGACGCTATGAATCTTGCGCCCGTCGCTCGAAGCAATGCCAGCGCTTTCCTGCCCGCGGTGCTGTAAAGCATACAGTCCCAGGTAGACCAGGTTGCCCGCTTCCGGATGGCCGTATAGAGCAAAGACGCCGCACTCTTCGTGAAGTTTGTCGAACCGGACGTCTTCCTCTGTCAAATCAAACATTCGTGTTCACCAAAACGGGGTTATGGAGGAGGTGTTCTAGTGAGTGAGCCCAAACATCCTTCAGCTCGTCAACCCGGCTATCAACCAGCCGTTGATTCCCATTACGGATGATCACTCTCGATTCGAGTGTAACGCCGATTTCGGCCGCTTCGACATTGTTTTTCTGCGCAGCCGATAAAACTTTTTGTGGATCGCTTGTGGAAACCAGGATCCGCGACGGCCCTTCATGGAACAGCAGCATCTCCGGTTTCAAAGCGGAATTGAGATTCACATCCGCCCCGATATTCTCCGGTCCGAAGCTACATTCGGCTAGCGCAACGGCAAAACCGCCTTCGCCGATGTCATGCGCCGATTTGACCGCTCGTTCGCGGATCAGTTCCCGGATTGTTGTCTGGACGCGCTTTTCGTAATCCATATCAAGCGCCGGCGGCTTGCCCCACATCAGATCGTGAATGACCTTTGCGTACTGCGTTCCCCCGAATTCATGACAATCCGGGTTGCCGATTCCTCCGATGAGAACGACCGCTAATCCAGCCTTCTTGAAAATGGACCCCGTGGGAACGGCGGTATCGAGCGTACCTACAATCCCGACCACGGGTGTGGGGAAAATCGGCGTACCGAGGGTTTCGTTGTACAGGCTGACGTTTCCGCCGGTCACGGGAACATCGAAGAACTTGCATGCTTCGGCCAGGCCTTCAATCGATTCAACAATCTGCGCCATGATCTCCGGGCGCTCCGGGTTGCCGAAGTTCAAATTGTTGGTGGTCGCAATGGGGAGCGCACCTACTGTCGAAAGGTTCCGGCAGCACTCGGCCACAATCAGCTTCGTGCCTTCTCGCGGATCGAGAGCGCAATAGCGGCCGTTGCCGTCAAGCGCCATCGCGACGGAGGTGTTGGTCCCTTTGATACGTACAATCGCAGCGTCTGAGCCAGGCCCGGCTATCGTATTGGTCCGGACCTGATAATCGTATTGCTCGTAGATCCATTTCTTCGAACACAAATCGCCCGAAGCCAGCAGCTTCTTGAGATCCGAAGCGAGATCGTTGCTGCGAACATCCGGGCCGTTCAGCGGAGCCGTACGCAAGGGTGTGGTGAATGGCCGGTTGTATTTCGGGGCCTCGTCGGCCAGCGCTCGGTTGGGAATTTCGGCAAAGACTTTACCGTGGTCCTTTACCCGCAACATTCCGTCTGCGGTAACCACGCCAATTTTCGTCGCGTCCAGTCCCCATTTCCGGAACACCGCAAATACTTCTTCCTCGCGGCCGCGCTCGGCAACCAGCAGCATGCGTTCCTGCGATTCCGAAAGCATCATTTCGTACGGCGTCATGCCGGGCTCACGCTGCGGCACGTACTGCAGATCGATTTCAACGCCAGTACCGGCCCGGCTGCCCATCTCACAAGTGGATGATGTCAGTCCCGCCGCGCCCATATCCTGAATGCCGACAATTGCACCGGTTTTCATGGCTTCCAGGCAGGCTTCCAGAAGCAGCTTTTCCATGAAAGGATCGCCGACCTGAACATTGGGACGCTTTTGTTTCGATTTTTCGGTGAATTCCGCCGAAGCCATCGACGCGCCATGAATACCGTCGCGCCCGGTCTTCGCTCCTACATAGATGACGGAGTTCCCGACACCGCTCGCCTTGCCGTAAAAAATCTCATCGTGCCGGAACACGCCCAGCGCGAATACGTTCACCAAGGGGTTGCCGTCGTAGCTCTCTTCAAAAACGCATTCGCCGCCGACGGTCGGCACGCCAAAACAATTTCCGTAATGCGCAATGCCGGATACCACGCCTTCGAGAATGCGCTGATTGCGCTCGCCGGTTCGTGGATCGTCCAGCTTGCCGAAACGGATGGAATCCATGACAGCAATGGGCCGCGCGCCCATCGTAAAGATGTCGCGGAG
>DAISJE010000446.1:0-4338 GCA_036821665.1 Bryobacteraceae bacterium
AACGAGTACATGACGGCCGTCGAATGGAAGGAAGCGATGGCCGTCAGCATCTGCGTCGCTCCCACGTAAGAGCCGCCAAACATTCCCACTTTCCCGTTCGAATAGGGCAGCGCCGCAGCCCATTCCACTGTGTCGTATCCGTCTTGCGATTCATGCTTAAACGGGTACCATTCGCCTTCTGACGTATACCGGCCGCGCACGTCCTGAATGATGGCGACGTATCCGGCGGCAGCGGCGACGTGCCCAAATTCGACTTCACCGCTTTTGTTGTAAGGCGTCCGTTCCAGAAGGACGGGGAATCGGCCCTGCTCGCTTGGCCGGTAAATATCCGCCCTCAGCACGGTGCCGTCCCGCATTGTCACTTTTACGCCTCTTTCGACCGTAACGCCCGATGGGCTCGCGGCGCATGCGATTCTTGGAAACGGCGTCAAACTCAGAATTGCTATAACAAATGAGATCTTATGATGCATTGGAGCATGGTTACGATATCACGGACGATGCCGCTGATATGAGCACTATATCCCGCCGGAATCTCATCGGTTCCGCGCTTGCACTTCCCCTTGCTGCCGCAACTGAAGATGCGCAGTCCGCGGCAGCGCGCAAGCTGAAAATCGTGGTAACAGGTGGACATCCCGGCGATCCGGAATACGCCTGCGGCGGTACCGTCGCGCTCTATACAGCGCTCGGACATGATGTCACGCTGCTTTATTTGAATAAGGGGGAAGGAGGTTGCGGCAAGCGCAGCGCCGAAGAGTGTAGTGCAACCCGCGTGGCCGAAGCTCGAAAGGCATGCGAGATTTTAAAAGCGAACCCCGCTTTTGCCGGGCAGATCGACGGGCACGCCGTGGTCGATCCGGCAACGTATGCACAGTTTCAAAAATTGCTCGCCGCCGAAGAGCCGGACATTGTTTTTACGCAGTGGCCCATCGACGCGCATCCCGATCATCGCGCCATCTACATGCTTACTTATAATGCGTGGCTTCATATGACCAGGAAACCCTCTCTTTATTTTTATGAAGTCTCAGACGGCGAAGATACGCAGATGTTCGCGCCGACCGACTATGTCGATATCTCTACAACTGAGGACAAAAAGCGCGAAGCCTGTTATGCTCATGCATCACAGGCACCTGATCATTTCTATCCGTTACAGCGTCAGATCACCAGTTTTCGGGGAATTCAGAGCGGACACGCACAAGCAGAAGCGTATGTACGCTATGTGAAAAGCGTTGGCGGGTTACTTCCTTAATATGAAATTTTTTATTTGTTCTTTATTCTCAATTTTTTCTTGCTCATTGCTGTTGCTCGCCGATTCACCGGTGAATCCGAAGCCAGACGCGCGCTTCAAGGCGGATCTTCTGGTCGTCGTGGCTCATCCGGACGATGAGACGGAAATCGGCGCTTATCTCGCCCGCGCGGTTTTCGACGAGAAGAAACGCGTTGCCGTAGTTTTTGGGACGCGCGGGAATGGAGGCGGCAATGCGGAAGGACAGGAGCAGGCCGCAGCCCTCGGCGCCATTCGAGAGATTGAAGCGCGCGAAGCCCTGGCGCATTTCGGGATCATGCATGTCTGGTTTCTTAACGGGCTGGATACGCCAAGCCAGAATGTGCTGCACTCGCTCGAGACCTGGAATCACGGGGATTCGTTGGGCCGCATGGTCCGGTTGATCCGGCTCACGCGGCCTGCTGTTGTGGCCACGTGGCTACCGGACTGGGTTGCGGGCGAGAATCATGGCGATCATCAGGCTGCTGGCGTGATTGCGACGGAGGCATTCGACCTCGCTGGAGATCCTGCCGCTTTTGGCGAGCAGCTTGCCACTCCAAGGGATCGCCAAGACATCAACAATCTGGTAGAAGGTCTTCGTCCCTGGCAGCCTGAAAAGCTCTACTATTTCAGCGATGCCGCGCATACGGAATTTATGAAGGGAAAGGGGCCTTCCTACTCAGCAACGGACAATTCTCCGGCGCGCCATGTTTCTTATGCCCGGCTTGCCGCCGAAGAATGCTCATTTCATCTCACGCAAGGCGATACCGGACAGATGGCTAAGGAAGCGCTTGCCAAAAATGATCTGCACTACTTCGATCAACCGGTAAATTTCATATTCGGAAAATCGTATGTACCTTCCAGCACAACGGCCGATCTCTTCGAGGGAGTGAAGCCGGCGGGTGTTGCATACCGGCCAACGGAGTTTTCCGCTCGCAAGCCGGCCGCGCCTTCCATGCAACTTGGCGGCCCCTGGCATTTTTATCGGGAATTCTGGCGAGCTCATGACCTGGAGCATCTCGCCAACCTCCTTGGCCCGGAGATCTTGGCACAACGCCAGAGTTATTTCACAATACCCGTGCGGATAGAGAACCCTACCGAATCGACCATAAACGCCAATGTGTCGGTGCAACTACCGGAGGGCTGGTCAATCGTCAGGCGACTACCCGAAACCATTTCGGTCGAACCACACGATTATCAAACCGCTATGTTTACGGCAAAGACTCCACACGATTACGCAAAAGGTTGGAAAACGATCACAATCGACGGCAAATCAGCCGGCGCATCACTAGGCAAGATTCAAATCCGCGTAGAAATCGATCCGGCAGCAATGCCTGAATGAGGCTGCGTAGCCTGCTAGAACCCCTTTGGGCGATAGCTTATGATTTTGAAGCAGTACTATCTCGGGTGTCTGGCGCACGCGTCTTATCTGCTCGGCGATGAGGCCAGTGCGACGGGCATCGTCGTCGATCCCCAGCGCGACATCCAGCAATATTTGGACGATGCCGAAGAATTCGGTGTTCAGATCCGTCACGTGTTCCTAACGCATTTTCACGCAGATTTTATCGCCGGCCATCTGGAACTGCGCGATCGTTGCGGCGCGATCATTCACCTCGGTTCACGCGCACAGGCGGAATACGCGTTCGTAGCCATGAAAGACGGTGACACGCTCGATTTTCCTGGCCTGCGTTTGCGGATTCTGGAAACTCCGGGTCATACGATTGAATCGATTTCGATCCTGGTGTTCGATGTTCACAAAGATGAGATCAAACCACACGCCGTCCTCACGGGCGATACTTTATTCATCGGCGACGTGGGCCGGCCCGACTTACGCGCTTCGCTCGGCTGGACTGCGAGCGACCTTGGCGCGCATCTTTACGACTCTCTTCATAACAAGCTCCTGACGCTACCGGACGAAACACTCGTATATCCGGCGCACGGTGCCGGCTCGCTTTGCGGCAAACAGCTTTCGTCCGACACCGTCTCTTCTCTTGGAGACCAGAGGCGTTTGAACTACGCTTTGCAGCCGATGTCAAAGGAAGAATTCATTCGTCTCGTCACGGCTGACCAGCCCGACGCACCACCATACTTCACCTACGATGCCATCCTCAATACTCGCGAGCGCGCCACATTAGACCAGAATCTCGAACAGGTTCTGCGGCCCATCGATCTTGCCGACGTCTTACTGTTGGAAGAAAAAGGCGCTCAAATCCTGGACGTGCGTAAGGCGATTGAGTATGCCAAGGGACATCTTGCCGGCAGCATCAATATTGGACTTGGAGGGCAATACGCCACCTGGGCCGGTACGGTCCTTGACCGAGCCAGGCCGATTGTCATTATCGCGGAACCGGGACGAGAAAACGAAGCCGCCATCCGCCTGGGCCGTATCGGTTTCGATCATGTCAAAGGCTATTTGCAAGGAGGCATGGAGGCGCTCGCCCGTCGGCCCGACCTGATATGGCAGACAGAACGAATCAGTGCTCCCGTGTTGGCGGAAGAGCTGGCGAGTGCGGATCCGCCGCTGGTTCTGGATGTCAGAAGCCCGCGTGAGTGGGCGACGAGCCACATTAACAGCAGTTTGAATGTGCCGCTCAATCACTTACAGGAGCGCATGGCCGAAATTCCCCGCGATCGCAGGATTGCCGTCCACTGTGCGGGCGGCTACCGCTCTTCAATCGCCGCTAGCATTCTGCATCAGTACGGAGTCACGCAGGTGATCGAATTAGCCGGGGGCTTGGCGGCTTGGGAAGCCGCTGGGCTCAATGTCGTCTCTGCAACCCACTAAACTTCAGAGATTACTCTGAATAGTCCTTCAAGCGACCGCTTGGTGGTTTCGAGGTGAGTGAGTCCAGTTGCCTTAAATTCGCATTCGAGCGACATCGTTTCGTTATATCCATCTCGTACCAGCGCCTTGAACTGGCCTAATAAATCAACTTGGCCCGCTCCGGCAAACGTTTCCGAACAGTTCTTCAGACCGGCGCGGCACTGGATGCCTTTCAAGTGCATGTGCCAGATACGCTTCTTGTCGAGCGCGTTGTAGCCGTCCGGATATGAAACTTCACCTTTTGAATAGCCGT
>DAISJE010000447.1:0-4333 GCA_036821665.1 Bryobacteraceae bacterium
GGAACCGGATTCCGCTGAATATGCAACGGCCTTCGCCAATGCGCTGGTCTTATGGAACCGGCCTAGTACGCTGCTCGCCTTTTTGAAATCCGTAGAGAACAAATTTGGCAACCTGCCGGAATTCCAGCATAAGCTCGCTTTCGCGTACTATGGCGTCGCCGAGTATTCGAATGCAATCGGCATTCTCGAAAGTCTCCTTCACACCAACCCGCGCCGGCAGGATCAAATCTATTTTCTTCTGGGAGATTCCTATCTGGGCAAGGGCGAATTCGACAAGTCGGAGATTGCCTTTAAAAAGGCAATTGAGCTGAATCCGAAAGACCCAATGTATTACGAATCGTATGCTGTTTTGCTGCGTAAAGAAGGACCTGGTCGCATTGATGAAGCCATTGAGCAGCTTCAGAATGCCTCACAACTCGGGTCTCCAAATCCGTCGCTGCTGTTGCAACTCGGGCTTTGCTACGAATCGAAAGGCGACCTCAACCGCGCCGCCGCTCTGCTGGAAGATGCCGTTCGCGGCGCGCCCGATTCCCTTCCAACCCACGTAGCGCTGGCTAGAGTATATTTCCGCCTCGGTAGAAAAGAAAAAGGTCAAGACCAGAAAAGGACCATTGCGGAACTCGAAACAAAATTGCAGAGGGAGAAACTCGCGCAGCGATGAGACTGCGGCTCGCGCTGACTGTCGCCTTACTATCTTTCCCGCTTGCGGCGCAGAACTCCGTACAACCTCCTAACCCGCATTTCCGCAACACTGCGCCAGGCGTTCCTTACGTCGGCACGAAAGTCTGTGGAGCCTGCCATAGCGATATTGCCGCCCGCTACAGTCGGACTGCTATGGGCCGGTCGATGAGCGTTGGCGACAATCCAGCGCTCGCTCAAGCAGCCATTCCTTTCACCATATTCGATAGTCAGCAAAGCGAATATTTTGAGATCTCGCGCAACGGCGATGCACTGTTTCAAAGTCAATACGCGCTGGATCGCGAAGGACACGAGCGTTTCCGCCAGACTTGGAAGATCGCCTACATAATGGGCTCTGGAGAGAACGGTATCGGATTTCTTATTGATCGCGATGGCTACCTCTTCGAAGCGCCGTTATCGTATTACACTCGGTCGCGGACGTGGAGTTTCTCACCGGGGTATGAACGGCACAACTATGCATTTACTCGCCCGGTCGTTGTGGAGTGTACAAGCTGCCATAGCGGGCGCCCCAGGCCGCTTTACGGAACCAGAGGACGCTACCAAAACCCTCCGTTCGCCGAATTGGCGGTTGGTTGTGAAAACTGCCACGGGCCGGGCGGTTTGCATGTCATCGAGCGGCGCGCCGCAGTTCCTTTGACGGGACCTGTTGACACCAGCATTGTCAATCCGGCGCATCTCTCCGGATGGTTGTCGGACAACATCTGCATGCGCTGCCATCAGGGTGGTGATGTGCGTGTACTGCAGCCCGGCAAGCACGAGGCCGATTTCCGGCCTGGAACGCAACTGGATAGCGTCCTCGCCATTTTTAAAGTGCCTCTGAATCATTCTGGAACCGATCCGCAAAACGTATTATTGGAACACTACTTTTCCATGTCGCTCAGCAAATGCTATCGCGCAAGCAACGGTCGTTTGCGGTGCGTAAGTTGTCACGACCCACACACCAAGCCTGACGGCACTCAGGTCGCGGTGTATTTTCGAAATCGCTGCATGGCCTGCCACTCGTCGCAACCATGCAAGCTAAGTGCAAGCGAGCGCCGGCGAACGGAACCAGCGGATAATTGCATAGCCTGCCATATGCCAAAGCGTCCTGTGGCAACGATTACCCATGCAGCCCTGACAGAACATCGTATTATCGCGCGACCTCAGGAGCCCTTTCCGGAAGAAGCTTTTCGAGCAAGCGCTTCTGGTCTGATCCAGATAACTGCCGGTCAGGGCAATGCGACAGCTCCCGCTTCGGATATAACTCTCTTCCAGGCATATGCAACGCTCGTTCATTCGGGTCATGCCGAATATCGTTCTCGCATGAGCGACGTTCTCGGACGGCTTTCGCGCAACTCCCCGAACGATCCCGCCGTACTTTCCGCGTTGGCGAGAGAAGCCGCTGCGAAGGGCACGCCGGAAGCATCAAAAACGGCAATCGAGGATTTCACGCGAGCCATCCAAAGTGGGTCAACTGAGCGCGACAATTTCCTGATGCTCGCAGAACTGTATCGCCGCTCTGGCCAAAACGCTCGCGCTGTGGACATACTTCGCCGCGGCTTGCAAACAAACCCTTATGCGCCCGAAATACCGGAGTCCTTGGCGGCACTGTATGTCGAATTAGAAGACTACAGAAGCGCCAGGGACATGGTTCGCCACGGTCTCAATTTATTTCCCGGCGATGTAGCTTTGCACGCCCTTGATCAGAAGATACAATCTGCCATGCCGGACGAAGCGAGCGGTAATCATCTTCAATGAAACACAAGACGCCTTGATATGAAAAGCAGACCCTACAGAAGCGAGATCTGGTTCAATAATCTGAAAGAACCGCAGGAAACCGCCATTTATTTGGAGCGATTTCACAATTATGGTATTACACGGAGCGAACTTCAGGGCGGCAGACCGGTAATCGGAATCGCACAGTCAGGCGGGGATCTAACTCCTTGTAACCGCATCCACGTAAATCTTGCCGCCCGTGTAAAGGACGGAATTCGGGATGAGGGAGGAATTGCATTTGAGTTCCCCATTCATCCCATTCAAGAAAGTTGCCGGCGGCCAACTGCTGCCCTTGATCGCAATCTTGCGTACCTCGGACTGGTTGAAATCCTTTGCGGTTACCCCTTCGACGGCGTCGTACTTACGACAGGCTGCGATAAAACGACTCCGGCCTGCCTGATGGCGGCAGCCACCGTTAATCTTCCTTCAATCGTTCTATCGAGCGGCCCAATGCTGAACGGCTATCTGCAAGGAGAGCCGTGCGGCACCGGTACGGCGCTTTGGCGATCACGGCGTTTGCTTGCTTCGGGAAAAATTAGCGGTGAGCAACTCATCGATAACGTTTGTTCCACGATACCCAGCGCCGGCCACTGCAATACTATGGGCACGGCTCTTTCCATGAACTCGCTGGCAGAAGCCATGGGCATGTCGCTCCCAGGCTGCGCCTCAATCCCGGCGCCATATAGTGAGCGGGCCCGAATGGCATATCACACCGGGCGCAGAATTGTTCAGATGGTGAGAGAAGATCTCACGCCGAATCGCATTCTCAATCGCCAGGCATTCGAGAACGCAATTGTCGTCAATTCCGCGATCGGCGGGTCGAGCAATTGTGCTCCGCACATTATTGCGATTGCGCGCCATATAGGTGTGCCCCTAATGATAGAGGATTGGGAAACAATCGGACACCACATCCATCTACTCGCAAATATACAGCCTGCCGGCGAATTCCTGGGCGAGGATTTTCATCGCGCCGGAGGCGTGCCGGCCATTATCGGTGAACTAATTCGGGCCGGAAAGATTCATTCGGATGCGCTCACGGTTAATGGCAAAACGATCGGAGAAAACTATTCGGAAGCCCGCAGTCTTGATCCGAAGATCATCCGAAGTTATGAAAATCCTGTCAAAGAAAACGCGGGCTTCTCGGTCGTTTCCGGAAATCTATTTGACTCGGCGCTGGTGAAATGCTCGGTGATCAGCGAAGATTTTCGACGCCGGTTCCTATCAACGCCTGGTTCGGAAGATTCATTTGTAGCGCGAGCCATTGTATTTGATGGCCCGGAAGACTACCGTGAGCGCTTTGAAGACCCAGCTCTCAACATCGATGAGAAGTGCATATTGGTGGTGCGGGGAGCGGGGCCAGTTGGATATCCCGCTTCGGCGGAAGTCGTTAATATGACTCCGCCTGGCAATCTTGTGGACCGCGGAATCGAGATGCTTCCCTGCCTAGGTGATGGCCGCCAGAGTGGTACGTCAGATACTCCATCCATTCTTCATGTTTCTCCCGAATCGGCAGTGGGCGGTAATTTGGCCATCCTCCAGACGGGGGACAGGATCAAAGTAGATCTCAGGAATCGTCGAGTGGATCTGCTCATGAGCGAAGCGGAGATCGAGGCCCGCCGAAAGCTTTTAAAGCCGATTTGTCTAAAGCACGATTCTCCTTGGCAGGAGTTATATCGCGCTCATGTCGGGCAACTCGATACGGGTGCTTGCCTGGAGTTTGCAGTTGCATATCGTGACTTAGGGTCAGTTATTCCGCGGCATTCGCATTAACGTTCTGCAGCGGAAGGCTCATTTAAACCGCGTCAAAATAAACTGAATGCCACTGCTGGAACAGACCTTTGCTGGTGGAGCGCCTACTTCCTCAGGCGGCCATATTAAA
>DAISJE010000448.1:0-4321 GCA_036821665.1 Bryobacteraceae bacterium
GGATCTACCAGGCCGCCGGCATCGCCCACTGCAATCCAGCCATGACCCGCAAGACGGTTATTGCGCCAGCCACGAGATTCCAACGCCGGCAACATATGCCCATAAAAGCGCGCATCTTTCCGGCAAAGGCCTTTTTCATCCATATAGCGTTCAAGCCGGCTGCGAAGGCACTGGGCCGATTCGCTCTTTCCGCAGATTCCCACTGACAAATGCCCGGCGCGCGGGAAAACCCAGATGTAGCCTTCGAGGTTTGGCAGGAACTGAATGTCGATGTGGGCCTGATCGCTCGGCACCCAATATCCGAGCGCATACATTGTGTCTTCGGCGGTATATTGCGTGCCGACCTCGCGCAGCGGATTGCGGGCGCCGGTCGCGATTACGCAGTAATCGGCATCGATCCGGCAAGTGCGAGTGCGGATTTGCCATCCGGTTCCGGCGCGTTCGAGCCCCAATACTCGCTCCTTTTCAATTTCAGCGCCCGCCGCCGCAGCACGCTGGAGCAACATGCCATTCAGATCAATGCGCGAATAGATGACTAGCGGGCGCGTGAGCGACATCTTGAATGCGCCTGACTTTGGAGCTGCCAGCAAAGTATCTGTCACCAGCTTTTTCGGCGTGTCGTTTTCGATCAGATAAGGATATTGCGAATAAGCTTTATACGTAATGCCGCCGCCGCAAGGCTTTTCCCAAGCGAGCTTCTCGTCGATGATAATCGTTCTTAAACCCGCCGACGCCAGACGTTCCGCCGCGGTTGCCCCGGCAGGTCCGCCGCCTAATACTGCAACTGTCTTCATTGAGCCTGTCCAGTGGGAGACTGCGGAGCGCCAGTCACAGGGGGGTGACCCGGCGGCAAATCCGTTTGGCTCGATGCGCCGTGTCCCGTCATCCCGTGCCCTTGAGAATCGGCGACATTCACCACTACCCATTTGCCGTCGCGATCTTCCAATGTGTATTTCATTACCATTCCGCTGTTTACGTTGGGATCGCCTTTGGGATGAAAGGCCACCGTTGCGTGTGCCATATTTTTATCGAACGTCACGGAGGTAGTGTTGACCTCCAGCGATTTCATATCAAGTCCGGTACTTGTTTCCAGACGATGAAGAATCGCTTCCTGAACCTTTTCTTTGGTCTTCAGGTGGTCGCTGCATCCGGCAAGCACGAGCGCGGCGAGCAGGAGCGCGACTGGATGGCGAAACACGATTCGATTATAACTAGAGAGGCTGCAATACTTTCCGCTTTCCTTTGTGAAGTTCCGGCGCATGAAAAAGTTGTCGGCGGATGAAGCACTATCCTTCATTTCGCATCCAATTCTCGATGTATGTCGTCGCTGGGCTAACCGGAAACACAGGCGGGGCAACTGCGGCCTGGCTGCTCAAGGGCGGGCATCACGTGACGGGCGTGGTGCGGTCTGCCGATAAGGGCTCCCATTGGAGAGCAAAGGGCGTAAAGATTGCCGTCGCGGAACTTCATGACAGCGATGCATTGGGCCGGATTCTATCGGATGCCGAAGGCGCATTTCTCCTGATTCCGCCTCAGTACCATGCGGATCATTATGTGGAAGATTCGCGCCGGATCGCGGATGCGATAAGCAATGCCATTGCGGCTAGCGGCGTTCCCCACGTCGCACTTCTCAGCTCAATCGGCGCACAGTGGAACTCGGGGACAGGCCTGATCCTGTCACTCCATAACGCGGAGCAGTCATTTTCTAAATGCGCGAAGAATTTGACCATTATCCGCGCCGCGTATTTTATGGAAAATTGGGTTCCCACGCTGGGTTCGGCGAAGAACAATGGAACGCTCCCCTCTTTTCTACCGGCCGGCCGTAAGATTCCGATGGTCGCCACCGCCGACATCGGGCGGATGGCAGGAGAAAGTCTTCTAAATCCGACCCGCGGCCGGCGAATTATCGAGCTCGCCGGACCGGAAGATTACAGTCCAACCGACATCGCTGGCGCCCTTGCCGGATTGCTGAACCGGCCCGTACATGTCGCCGAAGCGCCGCTGAGCGCTGTCGTCCCAGGATTCAAGAACCTTGGTTTTACAGAAGATGTGGCACGGCTTTTTGAAGAGATGTATGCGGGTATTAATTCAGGACGCGTGGCATTTTCCGGAGCAGGATCGGAATTGCATCGTGGCGAACTGACGCCGGCGCATGTGTTTGAACCATTACTTCGGTAGGCTGCTATCGCGGAATCTTCCCGATCGGATACCGCACAAACCGGATTTTCTGACGACGCCACGTATACGTCATCAGCAAATCGCCGTTTTTCGCCTGAATCAGCGCGGGATATGAATATTCACCGGGTGCGGTCTCCAGTTCGTAGAAATCCTTCCAGTGCTCGCCGTCGTGGCTAACCGCCAGATTCAATGGTGTGCGGGCATGCGTGCTGCGGTTGTAGACCATGACGAGACGGCCGTCGCGCAGCCGTACAACATCAATCCCGGAGTTCGGGTTGGGCAACTCGGTCGTTCTGACTTCGGACCAAGTGAGGCCGTTATCGTATGAATCAGACTGACAGATTCGCCCGATGGTTTGCGTAGACCGCGCGTAGAGGCGGATGTGCTTATCGCCCTGATCTACAAGCGAAGGCTGGATGATTCCATACGGTTCCCCGTTCTTTGGCTTTGAAGTCGCAAGGCGCGCGGCCGCGGCAATCGGACCAATCCGCTGCCAGGTTTGGCCGTGATCCGTACTGCGCTCGATCCAGCAAGCCCACGACTCGTAACTCTCCACGGAAGTGCCGCTGAGTATCGTGCCGTCCGGCAGAACGAGCGGTTTCGCGCGGATCGGCCCATACAGCCCTGCAGGCAGATGCTCGACCGGAGCCCACGTGCGGCCGTCATCCTTGCTATAGGTCCGGCCTGCGGACCAGCTTGACGGATGCGGGCCGAATTTGTAATACAGCGACAATACGTTTGCGGCGGAATAAAACAGGACTGGATTATAAGTGGCAATATTCGGCTCTCGTATCACCGCGTATGGCTGTGACCATCCCGAATTGGTTCGCCGCGATTGCCAGATGGCGACATCCGGTGCTCCTTCACGTGTCCCGCCGAACCAGGATGCCAGGAGGTCGCCGTTTGACAGCTCAACGACTGTTGAGGCGTGACAAGAAGGCGTCGGCATCTCATTCGAGATGAATTCGGTTGTCTGTGCGGAAATAGAGGTAGCAGCAATCGCCGCCAATACTATCTGTTTCACGATTGCGTCCAAAGTACGCATTTATCGGAGCAGATCTTCCAACTGAATCTTCGTTTCGGTTGTGCTGTCGCGGTATTTCACGATTACGGGTGTGTACAGCGAGATGCCCCAATCCAAACCGGGACCGGAGGTCACCTTCCGCGAGCCGGGCACCACGACTGCGCTTTCGGGAATCACAAGTGGTGCATCGTTTGCTGCGCGATGCACCGTGTTGCGAACCAGATCGTAGACCGGTGTCGATCGATTCAAAATCGTGCCGCTACCGAGTACGGCTCGCCTTTTCACTACTGTGCCTTCATAGACACCGCAGTTACCACCTACCAGCACGTCATCTTCAATAATCACCGGAAGGGCGCCTACCGGTTCGAGAACTCCGCCGACCTGCGACGCTGCCGAAATGTGGCAGTTTCGCCCGATTTGCGCACAACTTCCGATGAGCGCATGGGAATCAACCATGGTTCCGTCGTCGACATAAGATCCGACATTGATGTACATGGGCGGCATACAAGTGACGCCGCGGCCGACGTAGCAGCCGCCCCGAACACTGGAACCACCCGGAACGATGCGCACCTTATCGTCTAACGTGAATTGCCTCAAGGGGTAAGTGGACTTATCGAAAAACTGGGCATCGGCAGTGCTTCCGCTCATCTCTACGATCGAGCCCATGCGAAAACCAAGCAGGATGCCTTTTTTGACCCAAGCGTTCACGCGCCACCCGGTAGCTTGGGATGAATCAGGTTCAGCTGAACGAACCGTACCCTGGTTTAGCAGCTCGCGAAAATCGGAAAAAAGCCGCAGATCCTCGTCGGAATAACTGGGCGGATTCTGCTGAAACAGTTCCTCTATGCTTTGCTGCAGGTTTTGAACATCTGCGGGTGAGTTCAAATATGAACCCCCGAAAGCAAGCCAACCGATTCAAGAACGCCTTCAATCTTCTTTTGGGATGCTTCCTGAGGCGCAATTAATGGCAACCGCCAGACCGGCTCGAGCAATCCCATTCGCGCCATGGCGAATTTCACCGGTCCAGGGCTGGTCTCGACAAAATTAATTTCCATAAGAGCGTGATACTTGCGCTGCAGTCGCCGGGCGCTCGTGAAATCGCCATCGAGCGCGGTCTTC
>DAISJE010000449.1:0-4319 GCA_036821665.1 Bryobacteraceae bacterium
GTCGATTTTATTGATGACCGGAATAATTTCCAGATCGTGATTCAGGGCAAGATACGTATTGGCCAGCGTCTGGGCTTCAACACCCTGCGAAGCATCCACCACCAGCAAGGTTCCCTCGCAGGCCTGCAGACTGCGCGAGACTTCATAGGTAAAATCGACGTGACCGGGAGTATCGATCAAATTCAGTTCGTAGGTATTACCGTCATTGGCCTTGTAATTCAGGCGGACAGCATGGGCCTTAATCGTAATGCCGCGCTCGCGTTCGAGGTCCATTGTGTCCAGGACCTGCGCCATCATTTCGCGCTGGGACAGCGCGCCGGTATATTCTAAAAGGCGGTCCGCCAGCGTGGATTTCCCGTGATCGATGTGCGCAATGATAGAGAAATTGCGTATAAAGCGGGGATCCATGGTGCGGTAGACTGAGGAATTACAACCGAATTATCCCATAGTGGACGCTCATTGCCTTCGCGCCACCGCTCTCCTGAATGCCCTACAAAACGTTCCAAGGATCTCTTGACGCGAGCAAGCTGCGCATCGGAATTGTAGTCAGCCGCTTCAACGAATTCATTACCGAACAGCTTGAGCGCGGCGCTTTGGACGCTCTGGAAAAGCACGGCTGCCCGCACGAAAATATCAGGCTGGTCAAGGTTCCGGGCGCGTGGGAATTGCCCATCGCGGCCAAGCATCTGACGCCGTTTTGCGACGCGATCGTGGCCCTGGGCGCGGTCGTTCGCGGCGACACCCCGCATTTTGAATATGTAGCGGGCGGTGCTGCCGAGGGATTGGCGAAAGTCAGCATTGAGACCGGTGTACCGATTGCATTCGGTGTTCTCACAACAGACAATCTGCAACAGGCTATGGACCGGGCAGGCGGAAAGAGCGGCAACAAAGGCTGCGACGCCGCGGAGGCAGCCATCGAACTGGCGAATTTGCGTCTGAAACTGCAGGAAAGCCGCTAACCATGGCGGCCCGGCATCGCTCCCGAAAACGCGCCTTGCAGATCCTCTTCGAATGGGACATGCGGCGCGAATCCGCGGATCGCGCTATATCGCATTATTATGAGACGCTCTATTCGGAAGAGAGCGAAAAGCAGCCCAAACCCGATCGGTTCATGGAAGAACTGGTTCGCGGCACAGTCGAGAACGTAGAAGGAATCGACAGACGAATTGAGGCTAAAGCGGAGCACTGGCGGCTGGAGCGCATGGCCGCTGTTGACCGGAACATCCTGCGGCTTGCAATTTACGAACTCAGCGCTAAGGCAGTACCCGCCGCAATCATCATTGATGAAGCACTCGAGCTGGCGCGACAATTTTCAGGCGATGAATCACTGTCGTTCATAAATGGAGTGCTGGACGCGGTAAACCGCGACGCGTTTGCAGCGGGGAGATAGCCGGAGAAACGGAATGACATCTTCGAGTAAGTATCGCGGAGTAGCCGTGGCCATACTTGCTATTGCGTCATCGTCAATTTTGATCTGGTTTGGCGACGGGCTGAATCCATGGTGGCCCTTGCTATGGTTTGCACCGTTTCCAGTGTTGTGGTTTTCGCTCCGCAGCTCGTGGCGGCCTGCGGCCGTTGTAGCCGCGCTTTCGTTACTGATCGGCGGCCTGAATATGTGGCAGTACGTGAGCGCCTTCTCGCCGTTCGCTTGGGTCATCGCCTTTGGAGTGGCCGCGCTCGTGTTCGCAGCGGACGTAACGCTTTTTCGGGCATTGGTTCGCCGAGGCGCTCTGTGGAGTGCGTTGCTAGCCTTCCCGGCAACTTGGGTTTCTTACGAATACGCGCGCAACTTCGCCACTCCACACGGCACGGCTGGCAGTTTCGCTTACTCGCAGTTGAATTTCCTGCCGTTTCTGCAACTGGCTTCCATTACCGGGCCGTGGGGAATGAGTTTTTTGTTGATGCTATTTCCGGCCGCGCTGGCGATCGGTTTGCACCTTCGGCGCTCGAAACCCAAGGAAGCGTTGCGTATTGCGGGCGCGACGCTTGGTGTCATCGCATTAGTGCTGATCTTCGGCGCGGTGCGGCTCGCGCTTCCACCGCCGCCCAATAGAACTGTCAAGGTGGGGTTAATTGCCTCCGACCTGCCGGGCAATGTGGATGTGGCGGATGCCGGCGCCAAGAGCGAGCGCTTATTCCGCGATTACGCCGCACAAGCGGAAAAGCTTGCCGCTCGTGGCGCCCAGATAATCGTGCTTCCGGAAAAGCTCGGCGTGATTGTGGATCCCGATACAAAGATCGCGGATGACATCTTTCAATCCTTAGCGGACCGGAGGAAATCCACCATTGTCGTAGGCGTGGTTCATGTAGCGCAGCTACCGCTGCAATACAACGAAGCGCGAGTATACGCCCCGGGTGCTGCGGTCCGCACCTATCACAAACGTCATATGCTGCCGCCGTTTGAATCGAAGTTCAAACCCGGGACGGCGCTCGTTCTCATGCCCGGAGCATACGGAACCAGAGGCGTTGCCATTTGTAAGGACCTGGATTTTGCATCGCCGGCGCGTCAGTATGGGGAAGCAGGCGTGGGCCTGCTGCTAGTGCCCGCGTGGGATTTCAATATGGACCGCTGGTGGCACGGTCATATTGCGATCATGCGCGGCGTTGAGGACGGATTCGGAATAGTACGCGCAGCAAAGAACGGATATTTAACGGTCAGCGATAATCGCGGCCGCATTCTGGCTGAGGTTCGGAGCGATTCCGCGCCTTTCGCTACGCTTGTGACGGACGTGCCGGTTGTGCACGATACGACTCTGTATCTCATCTTGGGTGACTGGTTCGCCTGGCTTGCAATCGCACTATTTGTGTTCGCGCTGATTCAGCTTTACCGCTTCCGCCATTATTCGCGAATGCGCGAGACCGAAGCCAGCCAGGTCTTTCCGGCAGTTACTTAACGGCCGATGGATATCGCGGGCTGGGAGGAACGATATCGCTCGGGTGCGAGCGGAAAAGAAGACGCACCCACCATACTGCTTGTCGAGACCGCGAAGAAACTCCCCGCTGGGACTGCAATTGACTTAGCATGCGGAGCCGGCCGCAACGCTTTGTACTTGGCAGAACGAGGGTGGGACGTCAGGGCAGTGGACGGATCCGCAAGAGCGATCGAATTGCTGCAGGAACGTTCGGCGGCACGCGGCCTACAGGTGCAAACGGAAGTAGCAGACCTGACTGCGCCCAACTTCACTGTGCGCCCGGATGCGTTTGACCTCGTCCTGATCGCCTACTACCTCCAGCGCGATCTATTCGCCAAGGCCAAAGCAGCCGTACGGCCGGGCGGACTCGTCCTGGCGATTGCGCATACGCCGGAACCGGGCGAGACGTGGAGCGAGAAACGGGCCCGGCCCGGCGAGTTGCGCGAGTTCTTTCCCGACTGGGAAATTCTGTGGGAGTACGAAGGCCCATCACGCGATCCGGCACACCGCCGCCCGGTAGCGGAGATTGTGGCGCGGCGAAGCGCTTGATGTCTGGAACTATATGTTCAAGACCGCTCCCTCACGGTCGCGGCTCCGTAAGCTAGTTTCTGAGCCACGACCGAAGGGAGTGGTTGTGATGAACTCGTCTTAACTACACCCGCTCGTCCCGCCGCAATTCCCGCACTTATAGCAAGAACCGTTGCGTGTCATGATGCTGCCGCATTCCGAGCACAGTGGCGCATCGCCAACTACGTTAGCTTCAAACTGTAACGACGTCTGCGGATCCGGTTCGGTGACGCGCAGCTTGGGCGCATCTCCCGCTTCACTTGCGTCGGTGATGCCGAGGAACCGCGCACCAAGCCAGCGGAAGATGTAGTCGATGATGGATTTCGCGTACGGCACTTGCGGATTGCCGGTCCAGCCGCTCGGCTCGAAGCGAACATGGCTGAACTTATCGACGAAGAACTTCAGCGGCACTCCATACTGCAATCCGTAGCTGATCGACGTGGCCAGCGTATCCATCAGGCCGGAAATGGTCGAGCCTTCCTTGGCCATCGAAATGAAAACTTCGCCCGGCGTGCCGTCTTCGTAGAGCCCTACCGTGATGTAACCTTCATGGCCGCCGATCGAAAACTTGTGTGTGACCGATTGCCGCTCGTCGGGCAATTTACGCCGCTGCGGCCGGTAGACAATCTTTTCGACTACTTGTTGTTGAGGCGCAACCGGAGCAGCGCTCTTCTTCTCGCCTTTGCCGGTACCGGAACTCAGTGGCTGCACGCGCTTCGATCCATCGCGGTAAATCGCGACCGCCTTCAAACCTAGTTTCCAACTTTCGATATAGGCTTCCATGACATCTGCCACGGTCGACTCTTCCGGCATATTGATGGTCTTCGAAATCGCACCGGA
>DAISJE010000450.1:0-4310 GCA_036821665.1 Bryobacteraceae bacterium
GCGGCGATGAAAAGCACGCTGCGGGACTTGGTCAACCGGTGTGAGCAAGGCGATTCCACCGAATGCGTGATTCTTGCCAGTCTGGAGGATTCCAAGTGACGAATACAACTATGAAGCAAGCTCTGACGGCATTGCCCGGCATCGGGGTTTCCTTACTGCCGAAATTGATGTGTCCGGCCTGCTGGCCTGCCTATGCCGGCATCGTATCGGCGGTTGGACTCAGTTTCCTGATATCAGCAAAGTATCTGCTGCCGCTAACGGGTGTATTTCTCGCCATCACTACCGTTGCACTGGCGTTTCGAGCCTCGCGACGTCACGGCTACAGCCCGTTCTGGCTGGGCCTGCTCGCGGCGGCGGTGATTCTAATCGGCAAATTCTATTTCGATGCGGAGCAGGCAACGTATGCCGGTGTCGGCTTACTCGTTGCCGCTTCTATCTGGAACAGTTGGCCGCACCGTGCGGCTTCCTTGCCTTCCTGCTGCGTTCCGGCAGGAGAGAGCACTTATCTAAAGGAACTTAGAAGGAGAAAAGAAACATGAAACACAAAATTGAGATTTTCGGCGCCGGCTGCAGGATCTGCCAGGACACGATTGTGACCGTTAAGAAGCTGGCAAGCTCAGAGCATGAAGTCCACGTGCACGACATGCACCAAGAATCAATCGCCAGCTTGGCCGCGCAGCATGGCATCAAAAGTGTACCTGCGGTCGTCATCAACGGCAAGCTGACCGGATGCTGTGCTGGTCGGGGCGTCGAAGAGAACGTATTGCGCGAGGCGCTCCGCTAGTTACCTCGATGGATACCGCCGCCGTTGTTGTTCTTCAATCCGTAGTGAGCTGCCCACAGTGCGGCACTGCCAGACAGGAAACGATGCCCACCGACTCCTGCCGGTTGTATTACGAGTGCAGCCATTGTAAGACGGTGCTGCGCCCGAAAGCGGGTGACTGCTGTGTATTCTGCTCCTACGGCTCGGTGACGTGCCCACCGGTTCAGGCCCACGGACACTGCCACCTATAGCGACCCAGTTCCGGGGCCTGCACAAAGTTACTGGCCCCGGAAGGCTCGCTAATTAGTAAATTACGCAAGCAGAATAAGGTGACACGGACTCAATTCTGCGCCTTATCACGAAACGTTTCGCATTGCCCGTCCTGCCGGGTATGCAGCTCCGCGATGAGACGCTCAAAGCCAACCACAGCCAGCCAATGGGCGATTTGACCAATGCGCTCCTACTGACTCGGTAGATTTCGTTTGTTTGTCCCTTCACTGAGCGCTTTAAAATCGCTGGGAAATTCGGCTTGCAGCAGGGCCTTGACACCCTCCGGTCCGGTGAGCTTCAACTCCCAGTCCGGTTGACTGCCTGAAACTGAGAGCTGAAACATCAGGAAAGGACAGCAGAGGCGTTCCATGGTGATCCAATCGGCGATCTCGGGCAAGCTGAAGATCTTGCTATCCAGTCTGAATGTATAGCCATCGCGACCTTCGCTCCGCTCCCGAATTGCCAGCCGAAGGCGCTTCATCAAGTCGTTATAACGCGGGCGTTCGGCTGCACGGATTGCCTTGGTGTTGCAGGCGATCACCGGAGGCGTACTGGCTTGGGCTACGATGCAGACTGCAGCGCAGAAGAACGAGGCGCACAAGATGCTTGATATCGTCATGGTTTGACGGTAAGGCTTGAAGTAAGCTTCAAGTCAACCATTTTTTTCGCGGATTGCGTTTTTATGACGATCGGCCAACTTGAAGCACAAACCGGCGTCCCGGCCTCAACCATTCGATATTGGGAACGGATTAGCGTACTGCCTAAGCCGCTACGAGTCGGCGGACAACGCCGCTATGGACCCGATGCCGTTCACTATCTTGCTGTGCTCCGGCTGGCGCAGGCGTGCGGATTTGATTTGAATGAGATGCGTCATCTGTTGAACGGATTCCGTTCCAGCGTTCCGGCTTCTCGCCGGTGGCAAGAATTGGCGCAGAAGAAGATGCGAGAACTCGATGAGCAGATGGCCAGGCTCAAAGCCATGCGCCGGGTTGTGAACCGCGTATTGCAGTGCCAATGCGCGGAACTGCCCCAATGCGGGCGGATCGCCGCCTCAGTCATGGAGCCGCCCATAGAATGAAATCACTGTTCTGGTACTTGGTTGCTGCCGCTGGAGAAATTGGCGGGTGTTTTGCTTTTTGGGCATGGCTTCGGATGCAAAAGAGCGTATTCTGGACCATTCCAGGAATGGTGTCGCTGATTCTGTTTGCACTGGCCCTGACTCGCGTCGACTCCGCTCACGCCGGCAGAGCGTACGCCGCGTACGGAGGAATTTACATCCTTTCTTCACTGCTCTGGCTTTGGGGTGTCGAGAACACGCGTCCCGATCGCTGGGACATTTTGGGAGCCGCCGTCTGCCTGGTCGGAGCGGCTATCATCCTGCTCGGACCGCGTACGATTCGGCCATAGCGGTTCAAGCGCACACCGACCTCCCGGGTAGCATCCCAGCGGCACTCTTTTTCCGACCTTTACTGCTGCTCACGGAATTTCCTTTTTGCCGAATCAAGCAAAAGGGCTTGACACGTTCGTTATTTCGGCAATAATAGAACTATGGAACGACAAAGCAGCCGGCTTCTGATGGACCCCGGTTGCGTTCACCTTGCTACGGATCGGGAGAGCGTAGACGGGCCACGCCGTTCGGCTGTCGATCCGGTGTTAAGCGACACCGTATTAGCTGAACTGCGAGCCCAAGCCCCGCCGGGTTGTTTCCTCTGTTCGATGGACGACTGGGAGGAGGATTGGGATGCCTAGAAAGAATGAGCCCGATGTGGCTCGGTACGCGGATATGTTTTCGGCGATGGGAACCGAGCCGCGCTTGCGCATCATGCGCGTCCTGTTGGCCGCGCATCCCGACGGCATGGTCGCCGGCGATATCGGCGCCGAACTCGACATTCCAGCTTCTACTCTTTCCCATCATTTGGACAAGCTGAAGAACGAAGATCTGGTAAAGGTGCGCCGAGAGAGCACGTTCCTGTGGTATTCGGCCAATACCGAGGGCCTTCGGGAGTTGCTCGGGTTCCTCTATGCCGAGTGCTGCACGCGCAACAAAGCGATCGAGCCCGAGGCGGTCCTTTCGATTGGGAAGTGTTGCTGAGGCGGCTAGCAATGCGCTTTCTTAAGCCAATATTGATCCCCGCTGGGTTACTGGTCCCGCTCCTAGTTGGGGCGCAGAACCCGGTCAAAACGCTGCCAAGAAATTACTGGCTGGAATTCGAAAATTCCCAGGTGCGCGTCGTCCACGTTCACTATGACGCGAAGGAACGCCTTCCGCGGCACGATCATCCGAAGACACCAACTCTTTACGTGTATCTCGCCGACGCTGGACCGGTCCGCTTCAAACACACCGGCGCTAACCCCTATGCACTCGACCGGCCTCCGGTAAAACAAGGCGGTTTCCGTCTGAATCCGGGCGTCCTCGAAGATCACGAAGTCGAGAACATTAGCGATACGGCCACCGATTTTCTGCGCGTTGAATTCAAAACGATTCCATTCAAACGCACGACGTTGCGCGGCCATTTTCCGCCTGCGCAGGCGGACTTCTGGAATATGACGCATCCCCGTCAGATTGCCTTCGATGACCAGAATTTGCGGATCACGCGTTTCGGCTACCCGCCCGGAGCTAAGAGCGTCTTACCGCCAGCAACTGCGGAAACCACGATTGATATTTCTGTGCGCGCTGGCGAGGCGCAGCTTGGAACCAAAAAGGAAACCCTCCATGCAGGTGAGGCCTGGGCTGCTCCGGCCGATTCAAGACCGGTCCGGAATATCGGCCCCAACAAGATTGAGGTCTTACGTGTGGAGTGGAAAGCAAGTGCTAGGAAGTCAACGTGATTAAGCCAAAAGTGCTGTTTCTTTGCGGAGCTAATTCCTGTAGAACTCAGATGGCAGAAGGCTTCCTGCGCGATCTGGCTGGGGATCGCTTCGAAGTGATGAGCGCAGGCTATGAACCATCGAGGGAAATCTGCCGCGACGCCGTCGAAGTCATGCGCGAGGTCGGGATTGATATCTCTGGCCAGCGCCCGAAGAAAACCGGCGACTTTCTAGGTCAGCGCATCGGTTACGTTGTCACCCTTTGCGATCGCGAGAAAGAACGCTCCTGCCCCATTTTCGCGGGTGCACTCTGGCGTCTGATCTGGCCGTTAGAGGACCCGTTGTTGGCCGATTCTCCCGATGAGCGCCTTGCGGCTGTGCGCCGGGCGCGGGACGAGATACGTCGGCGAGTGGTTGAGTTTGTCAGTGAACACGCCTGAGATTTGAAAGGAATTTCCAATGGAACTGA
>DAISJE010000451.1:0-4308 GCA_036821665.1 Bryobacteraceae bacterium
TCGGGGCGGCTTGTTCGGCAATCGGGTCGAAAGCCCAACCGGTGGTGAACTTTGCCGGAGCCGTTGCTGAAGTGATGTTCCGTTACACGAAGTATGTGATGTATACCGCGCCGTTCGGCGTTGGCGCTGCTATCGCGGTCACGATCGGTTCAAAGGGCGTTGGGGTACTGTTTGGACTCGGCAAGGTGGTTGGCGCTCTATATATCGCATTAGTGTTGTTCACGGTGTTTGTGCTTGTCTTATCCTTGGTGGCGTTTCGTATACCGCTGGCGCGCTTCTGGCGAGCCATACGACAACCGTTTCTGATCGCTTTCTCTACGGCATCAAGCGAAGCGGCACTGCCCGTTGCGCTCGAGAATATGGAAACGTTTGGAGTTCAAAGGCACATTGTGGGCTTTGTGCTGCCGACGGGCTATACATTCAACCTGACGGGAAGCGCGCTGTACCTTTCCATTGCTGCCCTTTTTATTGCGCAAGCTGCGAACATGCATATGCCGGCTCGAAGCCAGATCATGATGATGGTTACGTTAATGCTCACGAGCAAAGGCGTAGCGGGCGTTCCGCGAGCCGCACTGGTTATCCTGACCGCCACGCTAACCACC
Source organism: Bryobacteraceae bacterium (assembly GCA_036821665.1). GTDB lineage: Bacteria > Acidobacteriota > Terriglobia > Bryobacterales > Bryobacteraceae > Bog-105. The sequence continues at coordinate 603 of DAISJE010000451.1, forward strand.
TTTCATCTTCCACCGGAAGGAATTGCGTTGCTTCTGGGGGTAGATGCCTTAATGGATATGGGGCGCACGGCTATCAATGTTGCGGGCAATTGTGTCGCGACCGCGGTTGTGGCGCGATGGGAAGGTGAGAGCTTCAGTTCTGTGGGGCCCGCCGAGTCGGTGAGTTTGGCAGCGCAACGCAGTTGACTACTTTTTGAGCCAGAGGCGTTCGATGGCGGTTGCTTTGCCCGTCGCTTCATCCGCGCGAATAATGGCTCCGTGCAGTTCGACACCGTGGCGTGCGGCTTCCATACGGGTGCCCAGGCCGGTTAGAAAACGGCGAATAATTGTATCCTTATCAACGCCGATCACAGATTCGTAAGGCCCCGTCATACCGGCGTCCGTTTGATAGGCGGTGCCGCCCGGCAGTACGCGGGCGTCAGCCGTCGGTATGTGCGTGTGTGTGCCAATTAGCGCCGTTACACGGCCGTCCATATACCAGCCCATCGCGGTTTTTTCGCTGGTCAATTCTGCATGGAAATCGATAAAGCGAATCTTGATGGCCGGATCCAGCGAAGCGAGCAGTTCGTCTCCTTTACGAAACGGGCAATCGATGTTCGTCATGTGGGCGCGGCCTTGCAGATTAAGTACGGCGTATCGCACACCGTTTCGTGCGGTTCCAACATAAACGCCGGCGCCCGGTATGCCGGGCGGATAATTCGCAGGGCGCAACAGACGCGGCTGATGTTCGTAGTAATCGTGAATTTCTCTTTTGTCGAAGCTGTGGTTGCCGCCGGTTAACACATCGAGTCCCATGGCTAGCAGCTCTTCGGCAATCAGAGGTGTAATACCGAATCCGCCTGCGCTGTTTTCCGCATTGGCAATGGCTAAGTCGATCTTATGTTCGGAAATGAGGCGGTTTAGATTTTCGGCGACAATGCCGCGGCCACCCGAGGCGAAAATATCGCCGATAAAGAGAATGTTCATTCACTCGGAAGAAAAAGGGAAAAGCGTTTCCTGCGAGGGCTTCCGGCTTGACCTCCGTCATTGACCCCTAAGAGAGCAGGGGGGAATCCTCCGAGCGCCTTTAGGCTTCTCCAGTCGCATCGTTAAATGCGGGAGCTTGCACACCAGCGCATCATTCGAGTGGGACTCCATGACATTGACTATCGGATCAATTATTTGAAGGCCAACAAGACGCCCTCGCGGGAAACGCTTAACATTCAGAATACCAGAATTTTGGACTTACCAAATCTTGAAGCTAACGCCGCTAAAAAACCAGTTTTAGAGCCAGTTGAATTTGCCTCGCCGGTAATGTCTGCGTAAATACGCCGTAAGAGCTGCTTCCGAACGTCGTGCCGAATCCTGAGTTCACGTTGAAATTCGTTGTATTTAGCAAATTGAATGCTTCGGCGCGAAACTCCAGGCGACTCGTTTCAGACCATAAGCCGAAGTTTTTGTGGAGCCCGAAGTCAAGCTCTTCAAAGTAAGGGCCACGGGCAATATTCCGACCGGCATTCCCAAACGGCTGTGTGTAATTGGGGATCTTGAAGGCAGCGGAACTGAGGTAATGCGTCGGATTCGACCCCGACAGATAGAGAGATGCGCCAGTCAGGTTGGGGCGGGGAGACAATAGCGGACTCGCTTGCGCCTGAGTAGTCCAGCTGTATGTGACATTAATCGGCAACCCGGATGTAACTGTATTGATGAGATCGATGGACCAACCTCCCGCGATCAGGTCCAAAGCGCGGTTCTGCATGTTGAAATGCCTGCCACGGCCAAATGGGAGGTCGTAGAGAATCGACGTGGTGTTGTTGAACGGCTGATCGTAACTCGAGACGCCCCGCTCGGACTTCGGATTAAACATATTGATGCGAGAGTTATCACCGTCATAATTTTCCAGATGGCCGGGTGCGTTATCGATCGCCTTGGACCAGGTAAATGAGTTGATCAGATACAGGCCCTGTGAATATCGTTTCTCCAACTTTGCTTGCAAGGCATTGTAACTGCCGAAGCCGCCTGCAAACGCTTCTTCAATGGTCGTGAAGTTTGGTATGGGCCGGCGGGCGTTCACCGATAAATTTTGTCCGAGCTGATTCGGCACAGCCTCATTCGCATCGGTCAAAATCATGAGTCCTACGCTGTGATTTCCGACGTAGGCCAGATCCAGCAGCCAATCGTGAGCGAGCTCTTGTTGAACTGAAAAATGCCAGCTCTGCACGTACCCAGTCCGATTGCTCGCCGGAATGTAGCGAACCTGGGTCTTTGCCGTATTGAATGCCGAGGGGCTAGTGAAATCCGGCGGAAAGCCCAAGTATGTGGGCCGGAAGCAGGAGCCCGGCGCGTCGGTTACCGATGTGCATGTCCCGGTGCCTTGCCCGGGAACCTGGTCAATGATCGCATCGACGATATTGGGGCCGTTGTAGACCAGCAGATTTTCACCGCCAAGGCGATTGAACTGAACGTAGCTGATACCGTAGGCGCTGCGAATTACAGTCTTGGGTCCAATCTGGTATGCCAAGCCAACTCGCGGCGCCCAATTGTTGTAATTCGGATGAACGAGCGCGCGATCATACAGGCTCCCGTCCTTCGCGAAAATCATGCTTCCGGTGAGCGGATCGAAATTTGCGAGCTTGTTATCGCGATCCCACTGCGGCGTGGCAAACTCGTACCGAATGCCGAGGTTCAGTGTGAGCCGGTCGGTCATTCTGAAATCGTCCTGCACATAACCGAAATACATGCGCTGTCGAAGATGAGCAACGGAGTAGTTGTTCATTTCGTAGTGGCTGCGAGCGCCGAACATGAGATCCGCGAGACTGTAGGTCTGCTGTTGCAGAGAACTTAATCCGGATGTATTCGGATACTTCGGATCGCTGAAAAAGCCGGTGTAATTATCGACGCCATACTTCGGATGAAAATCCTGAACCTGCGTATCGATCAACTGATACTCGAATCCGAACTTCAGGCTGTGCCGGCCGGCGATCTTCGAATAGTTGACCTTCGGATCGATGACCAGCGGATATTGGTACTGCGGGTTGCTGTTTTGACGTCCAATTTGCGAAAGTCCGCCGCTGAGATTGAGCGAGTACAATCCGCCGGCAAACGCAGGATTGGTCGGCAAATTCGGAATGTTGTATTGAGTGTTCGAAGTGCCGAGCCCGATCGGAGTTTTGCCCCCTTCGGTGTAATCCACGCCGGCGCGGATCTCCAGAACGGACGTGGGACTCATAGTCCAGGTCACGCCGGGCACCGCTTGCTTGTTGCGTATATAGACGTTTCCGTTTGCATTTCCTCCAGCGAGGCCCGGAATGGCCGGCGGACTGAAAATACGGCCATCATTCTGGCTGTACCGAACAAACAAAGCCAGTTTCTGTCCGAAGTACTCGTCATAACGGATATCGCCTTTGTCGCTATATATCGTGTCCGCGGGCGCCGATTCAAAGTTATTGGAGTTGCCGGGCAGATTCGGATCGGGCAATTCGGAAAGCACGGTTTGTGTAAAGGGAATGATGGCGGATTGCGGGACGCCGTTCGGGTACAGGATGCCGGTGATCGGGTTGCGAACGGGAATGCTGAAATTTCCTTGCTTCATTGCAACGGTCGGTAGAGTCGCGAACTGTATCGGATGAAAAACGCGGCGGAAGCCTTCGTAATCGCCGAAAAGAAATATTTTGTTCTTGACAATGGGGCCGCCTAGGGCCGCGCCAAACTGGTTCTGAATAAACGC
>DAISJE010000452.1:0-4298 GCA_036821665.1 Bryobacteraceae bacterium
ATCCACGTACCCGACTGGCAATCGAGTCGCGCGCTTTGGTCGGGGGAATCAGGCGTTCGAGGAGGCCAAGATCAGCATCGATAGTGATATCTCTGTCGGTGACTTCGATTGTTCCTTTCATGGGCGTACTGACGAAACCCATCTTTGCCGATAATGAAAGGTAAGCGTCGATCCCTGCCAGCTTCTTCGTTCTTCCACGAACTGAATCGGAATTACGCCCATGTCCCGAAAGAGATCATCGAACGAGCGATCAACGGATCGCATGACCTCCGACTTCGACTTCGTATGCGAGACAATGATCCGCATTGCCTTCTGATTATTGCGTGAACCAGAGCCGCTAGTCGTCAAGCCCCCAGCGCAAGCGAACAGCCAGCGGCGCGGGGACATGCCGTTCAGGCAGAGCGGATGAAAAATGAGATCGACACCTTAACTTCATCCGCACAAATTGCCGATAAGTAGCGCAGCCCTTTTGAGAAGCACGAAACCTGATATGCGTCGCAAGCAGCCTTTCAAACCGGTCCTCGGACTTTCTGGCCTTGTTTGGCCTCGCCCTGCTTCCCAGTATCATGAAACCTCTGCTGACATTAGCGGTGATCGCCGGAAGTGTTGCGCTGTTCATTTTTATCATTCGCTCCAACCGCACAGCCCGCGCTCGGAAGACAGCATGGGAGAAGGCCAGCAGAATCGTATCCCAGAATCTCGATCACCTCACTCGAAGCGCGCCCAGCTTGTTCGCCAAGACGCTTACGGCAGGCCGCAGCTTGAGAAATGGAAGGAGGTCGAATACTTCATCGACAATCACATCTCTCCGAGTCTTACTCCGCGTTAGCACCGACATCGTCAATCGCAAAGGCAGCAGTTCGTCGGTCAGCTCACGTATCTGCGAATGCAGGGAAAAACCCGTTTTTAAAGCGTTTTCGGATGATATGACACCGACTGAATTTTGAACTGTTTTGTGCGGAGTAGTTGAGACTCGCCGGTTCGGCTGCACAAGTCACCATGCGAAGCCGAGATCAAGGCTTGGTGTTGTGGCAGAGAAATCGGGGAAACGAATCATCCTGCAATGCACGCTCTATTCGGGTCCGGTGGGAAATGGAGCCGTCCAGGAGATAGCAGCTGGGCGTGCCATGAACAGGCGCATTTTGGGGCGGTGGTGACAAACGCCGGTATACCGCGCCCGCCGAGCAACTAGCGCTCGCGAACGGGATTCTATTGCTGCAGTACCGCGATCTGGCCAACCTCGACGGCGGCGTAGCGGCGAGTCGCCGCTGCTCGTTGTGTTCAGCTCGGGCTGCACGCGGGTCCGAAGACCGCAGTGGATACATATCGCCAGCCTACTTTTGCTTCGCAAGCAGGCCACCAAGCATTTCTTCCTCAGCGTAAACGTAGCGCAAGATAGCGTGCATGATTCGGCGATATCGTTGCATCCCGTCGCAGCGGCAGTGAGTACAGTTGTGGGCATCGCATGGGGGGTGTTGCAGAGCGCTCATGGTCGCCTCAAAGACAGCCGCCTTCCTCAGCGTCTAAGCTCAGGTCATCCAAGGTGGCGAGCAAGCCGACTGGCGAGTAGGCGGTCGCGTCTTTTACTTTCACGGCTTTTATCAATAGACGCGCGGTCGAGGCTGCGTCGAGATAATTAGTTGCGAGCTTTGCATCAATCTTGTCCAAGTCAGGTTTTACAAGCTTGATCGCCTCCTCAAAGCCCTCAACTTTGTCGCTGGCTTTGTTCAACAGTTCAGTAAGTTCAGTTTTGGACGGCGGCTCATTGGCTCCGCTTTGCCCTAGCGCCGCGCCAGTGAGAATTGCCGAATAGAGCGAGAAAGCGCGGGCAGGAACATAACATTGATCGAGCCTGTTGATATTCACGAGGATATCGTGCGCACCAACCGTAACGATTCTTCAACCAATGAGCGCAACTAACGGAGGCGAACAAAAGGGGAATCTGCTAGACTCGCCTTGTGGCGTTCTGTCGGGTCGCTACCGCCGACATGGATGGAATCGAGCACGCGGCAGAAGTGACGGCGGCCAGTTTATATAAGCTGTTGCGATGGCGGTCGCGCGCTTTCGCCGCGATGACGGGTGGGGGCGATGCGGCCGCCCGGTCTGGAATGTGAGTTTCAGATTAGGGTATTGCCGGATTCGCCGGTGACCTACAGTGTCCCGCTGAAGAAGGTCGAGACGTTCGCTCTGCACGGGACTGTGGCCGGTCCGCAGGACATTCTGCGAAAGGAGCGGATCAAGAAATTGCTAGGGCTTGATTCTGGTGCTCAACGGGACCACCCCTGACGGGTTGACCCATCCCGCTTTTGCAGTGCGTACACATTATGGCTGATTTCCGCTGAACGTTGGATCGGAAAAGACCGGCTTCGCAGGAAGGATTCGACGACAAGCCCGGAAGCGCAGATAGGCTGCGAATGTCCTGTTTGCTTAGATTAGGGTTTGCTTCGGTTCGCTTTTGACCGACACTTTCACTTGGTACTTTAAACACAAGCGAACGGCCTCGATCCGTTCCGCAACCCACCTTTCTGGCAAAGAATAGGCAGTGGCGAGGTCGGCTGCCGAGACCCCTTCGAGATGAAAGTCGTACAAACTGAAGCTGAAGGATCTGTTGGCGAGTAGCTTAACGCCGGGATTCATATCGTTAACAACGTGTAAGGCTTCAACGAAAGGTCTCATGCAACAAATATGGTTGAGGCGCGGCGGTCCATGTAGAGTGTACACGCAGGATGGTTATCAAGAGGGATGCGAATCCCGAATCCTAAACAACGAGCATCGTGCGTGTCACGCCGACATCTACGGTCCACTTCATGTCCGGCTCGGGAATACAGCGCAGAACCTTTCCTAAAGTCAGCAGATCCCTAGTCTGCACACGAACGACAGCGGGCGGGGCGATTTCTTCTTCCGCCAGCAAGGTCAGGATCTCGTTCCCGTGCTTATGAATTGTGCCGGTGAGATGGCGATCCGGTGTTGCAGGATCGCTGGCTAAAACCTCGATGGTGGCCGACTGGTGAAATTGAGACGAAAATGCCATTGAACATGATGTTGTGACCAGGAACAGATTGTCTCGTCGGTTGTACTGCGGGATGGACGCCTAACGTGGTTCCGGTTCACCTTCACAGCGACGGTTGTAACCGGCGGATTCTGTTTACCCTCTGTTGAATCGGGAAGAATCGAAATTGAAACCGGATCGAGGCACTCCGGTTCGTTTAGGAGCGATCCTCCTTTTGAGGACAGCATGAAAACTATGTCGGTGTGCTCGGCTCTCGTACTGATTGCAGTCGCTATGTGGGCAGCGCCAGCCCAAAAGCCGCGCGTATTCATTACGGAAAGTGCGGCTCCACAAGTTTCCGGGGATGCAGCCGTCGGCGACGTAAAGGGCTCCTTGGCTTTTACCGGGGGCACGAGTCCGCAAAACATCGAAGCGATGAAAGCGTTCGTTCGATACTGCCCGAATGTCGTCGTTTCAGCGGACCGCGAAAAAGCGGACTACCTCGTTCGGTTGGATCATGAGCCGATCAATCCCACAACGCCATTCACTCACGGAAACAAAGTCGCGGTTTTCGATAAGAATGAAGACCTGATGTACAGTAACTCCACCCGCATTCTTAGCAGTGCAGTGAAAGATGCATGTTCGGCGATACAGGCTCGGGTCGCCGCAGCAGTTGGCAAATAGCAAATACTCGTTCCGTGCAACCAAAAAGGTTTCGGTCGAGCGATTTGTTCTGATCGCACCAATCGGCTCCCGACACCATTGCAAGCCATGCGCAGTTTCGTAGAGAGAGCAAGGACACGGAGGATGAGCGGTGAACCCTTGCTCATGCTGCTAGAGAGGTGTGAACAGAATCCTTATCGGTAAAGTTGCAGGGGTGTTTAATTCGCCAGGTCTGAAAAGATGGGCTGCGCCGTTCCTCCGAAGCCGGACGCAGCACAAAAGTTGGGTTACAACAGGCTCCGGGCCAAGTGAACCCGGAAACCGCTTCCATTCTGAGGTGAGTTCCCGAGCGGCGTCACTCACCATGAGGAGAGTAGTACGCCCAAAACTATTTGACTGGGGACGAGCGCGTGCCCCACGCAACGCGAGACCGCCTTTGGCCGCTGCACGTTCGTGACAAACCGAATCTGGTCGGCGGGCGCGGGACGGCTGCACTAGTCGCCCAAGACTTCGCATTCTCGTCAATGATCCAACGAATGCCGCCGCGAGGATCAGGTACATGACCGTTTCGGCGGGGAATGATATGCACATGCACGTGCTCGACCGTCTGTCCCGCTGCCAATCCATCGTTGACACCGATATTGAA
>DAISJE010000453.1:0-4297 GCA_036821665.1 Bryobacteraceae bacterium
GGATGGATTTGGTGGGGCAGCTCCCTGACCTGCGCCGGGCGCCCTCGCCCGGCTGTTCGAAACTTCCGTTGCCCCGCGGCGAGAAGGCACCGCAAGCCGTGATACAACAGCATCGGAGGCCGAGATTTATTGGCTAGACTGCGTGCCGGACGGCGAGTTGCGTTACCGCTTTCCGTACTGTTATCATTACCGGTCTTCAGCGCGGAATCCACACCGCCCCCCGCGCCTTCAGCGGCCGAACAGACGAAATTGCTCTCGTCAATACGCCGGTACGCGGAACAGTATGTCGATAACCTGCCGAATTTCATCTGCGAAGAAGTGACTCGTCAGTTCGAAGCCGGTAAAAAACCAAAACACTGGCATCAGGGCGACACACTCACCGCCAGACTGGTCTATAACGAAGGACGGGAGGAGCGCACTCTCGAGTTTGTCAATAATCGCCCGGTTGCCGCGCATGCCGGTTTCTGGCATCGTCCGCTTGTGACCGAAGGTGAATTCGGCATGCTAATGGAGCGCGTGTTCGCGTCCGCCACGGATACCGACTTCTCCTGGGCTGGCTGGCAACGGGGCGACAACGGATGGTTCGCTGTCTTTGAGTATCGGATCGACAAACAGCACTCTACACTGAGTCTCACCTTAAGTGACCTGGCGAAGGCCATCGTTCCTTATCACGGCTCGATTTACGCCGATCCGGCCAGTGGGGCTATTTGGCGTATTACCAGCAATCCCAGCGACATCCCCGCGGAATTGCGCACGAAGAGCATAGAAACGACCATCGATTACAGCTCCGTGAATATTGGCGGTCAAAGCTATGTCTTGCCCGCGAAAGCAACCGTTCTGATGGTCACACCTTCAAACAACATACGGAATGAAATGGAATTTACGAAATTCCGTAAGTTTGAGGCCGAATCGACTATTACCTATGGTTCCAGCCCTGAAGGTCAAGCCGCTCCGCCTGATAAACACGCGATTCCGAATTCGCCGCCGGAATAGAGCTACCAGGACTCGATCAGTGTTTGGGAGCAATCCACGCGACGATGCCTACACTGATGGTGTTCTGCGTCTTCGAGAAAGCCGGGACTGTGCCGCGATTGAAGAAATCTACATTCGATCCGTCGTGGCGGTATTCCAAACGTCCTAACAGGCCTTCAAACGCCTTGTATTCGCCGGTCACTGTCACTTCGTGCAGCCGCTGTGGTGTCCCGGTTGTGAATCCGGAAGAATCGTTGTAGTACTCGGCGCGCGGGCTAAGAGCCACACGCTTGGTCAGTTGAAAATGTGCCGCGCCTGCAAAACCGTTCCAGTGATTTGAGCCGCCTCCCGGCAGGTGCTGCCGTCCATAATCGAAGTTGAGGTATGCGCTGATTTTGTCGGTCGGAGTCAGGAGAAGAACCGTATCGTAGAGGCCGCGAGTCTGGTTGCTGGTCGAAGTGTATTGCGGACCTACATAGTAGTTGTTCGTCCACGCGAATTTCTTTTTTGTGACCGTGCCGGTGAGCCCGACGGTTTTCATATTGTTGCCGTGATCGTCGACAATCGCGTTCCATCCATTGATAACCTGCACGCCTGCAGTGAAGCTATTTCCGATCGGCATGGAGGTCCGCACGCCAAAATGGTAGTAGGGAATCGCCCAGGAAAACAGTAGCGAGCGGGAGTAATTCCAGTTGTCCTTGGTTTCGATCACTTCGGCTCCCGCCGACGTGACGAAGTCTCCGAAGTCGGCTTCGAATCCCTTCCAACCCTTCGGCTTGACGCTCACGTAAGCTTGCTCTACATACCGGAAAAATTCCGGATCTGGATTTGGTGCCGGATTAATGATGGAAAACACGCGGCCGAGGCCGATATCTACTCGGAAGCCGATCGGATCAGGATCATGGCTGGCTGTCAGCTTGAGCAGATTCAGGTTGACTTGATTCGTCTTGTCGTCGAAGTTATAGAGTTGGTTGAATCCCGCATCTGGGTGATTGAAATTCAAGCTGTAATATCCATCGATCATGCCGCTGAAATCGATCCCGCCAAAATTGAGCTTGTATTTCGCAGGCGCAGCCGGTGTTGCGGGTGTACTCTGATTTTGCGGAGCCGGGCTGCTCGCCTGATCGGATGCAGTCGAGCTGGTTTGAGTATCGCTGGTTTGTGCCCACGCCGAAACTACTGTTAGCGCCGTAATAGCGAACAGCGCCCCATTTGTTCTACGTAATCGCATGTTCCCTCTCGAAAACGAATCGACACGGGACATGGTGCCGGGTTCCACAAACTGGGTAGAGCCAATTTACCGTCGGTTGAGTTCAACAGTAACGTAAATTTGCCTACATCGCTAATCGATAATTTCGATCGCATTAATACAAGGTGGACACAGAGCCTCCGAACGAAATGCAGGTGACGGAAAACGACTTCCTGAGCCCCGCAGTTAGTCTTCCCAGTACTCTCATTCGGACTATCGAGGCAAGAATAAGAAACGAAGAAGGTCGTTTCAAGATCGAACAAGCGCAGCCCACAATTCAACGGAAGACGGATTCGATGGGTCGGAGAACATCAATCCATGAAATGCTTCAAATTCATTGGTCTTTTGGTTCTGTGTTCGGCCTCGTGCGCATTCGCGTCGGCTGTCGTGAGCTATGACGCTCCCGGCGTGGAAAACACGAGCGTTGCAGGGGTTTCTATTTACTCCTTCAATAATCTCTCGCTAAACCGGACCATTTTGCCTGCAACGGCGTTTGCGACGTTTAACCAACTTTATGTGATGGGCGCAAACGAATACGGAGGTGCTCCCGGCGGCGCATACGGTGTGGTCGGCGACCCGACCGGACCGGCCAATGTGCAAACCTCGTTTTTGCGGTTTGCCGGGCCCGTTTCATACCTGGGTTTCTGGTGGTCTGCGGCCGACCCAAATAATATTTTCACTCTGTATAGCGGTGGCGATCCAGTGCTTACAATGACGAACCAGACTCTCATCGACGCTCTGGGATCTTGCCGCACCCCCAACGCCTACTGTGGCAACCCGAATGACGGACAAGATCCGGGCGAGCTATTCGCTTATGTAAATATTTGGGGCGTCGACGGGTCTACGTTTACCGCCGCGAAATTTCACCAGATGAACGACACCGGCGGATTCGAGTTCGACAATGTAGCCTACATGAACGATCCGGCCGGGGATCCGCCCGCCTCGGTCCCCGAGCCGGCAACATGGGGCTTCGCGGGACTTGGATTGCTCTCGTTGTCGATGCTTGTGAAGCGCGCGCGCAAAGCGTAGCGTTTCCGAAATACCGTACGATCTCAGAAACTTTGGGACAGACTCGCCGCGGGTACAATAGCGGTCTAATGTCTGTCTCTAAGATTTCGCGTCGAGACCTGATCGGGTCATTGTGCGCTTCTGTAGTTGGTGTCCGCGCAGCCCTTGCGGCGAACAAAAGGATTCGCATCGGCATCACGGATTGGAATCTGGATCTCGGCGCCAACCCGGAAGCGGTTCCGATGGCCGCGCACCTTGGTTTCGAAGGTGTCCAGGTGTCTTTTGGCCGAAAAATCTCCGGCGGCAAAATGCCGGTTGACGATCCGGCTGTTATTGACCGGTATCTTCAACTCTCGAAAAAGAACAATATCCCGATCGATGGTACCTGCGTTGACCGGCTTCACGTGAACGGCCTGAAAAGCGACAATCAGGCAGAGAAATGGGTCCTCGATTCCATCCGCCTCACAAAGGCTCTCCACACCCGGGTTCTTCTCTTGCCCTTTTTCGGGCCGTGGGCCTTGAAGATCCGGGCCGAAATGGACTACGTCGGAGACCGTTTGCGCGAGCTCGCGCCTGAAGCCGCAAAGGCTGGAGTCATTCTGGGGCTCGAGGATACAGTTTCTGCGGAAGACAACGTGCGCATGATGGAACGCTCACGATCGGAAAACGTCAAAGTCTACTACGATGTCGGCAATTCGACTGTCGCCGGATTCGATGTAGTCAAAGAAATTCGCTGGCTGGGCAAAAATCGCATTTGCCAGTTCCATTTGAAAGATAATCCTCATTATCTGGGCGAAGGCAGGATCCAATTCGTTCCCGTCATGCGCGCTATACGGGATATCGGCTTCTCCGGATTCGCGAATCTGGAAACGGACGTTCAGCCGCAGAATTTGGACGCGGGCCTGCGGCGCAATCTGGACTATATCCGCCAAGTTATGCGCGAGGTTGAAAGCTAGGATTCGAACAGCGGGACTGGCTCGACTGTCCTTTTGCCGGCACGGGCCAGCTTGCACTAAGACTCGGACTTCCGAACAGTGGCGTGGTGGGGCAGGCCCCCGGCCTGCGCGG
>DAISJE010000454.1:0-4295 GCA_036821665.1 Bryobacteraceae bacterium
CTGCCCCACCACGCCACTGTTCGGAAGTCCGAGTCGCAGTGCAAGCTGGCCCGTGTGCCGCAAAAAAAAAACGGCTCAGGACAGTCGAGCCAGTCCCGCTGCTTAAAAGCTGAACCTTGCTTGCAAATTAATTACACGTCCGGCCAGCCCGGCTTGCGACAGGCCGAATTGCGGATTGCTGGTGACGCCATCGGAGCTGATGATGTTACCGGCATAGGGATTGCCACCGTTATCGAGGTTTTGCAAGTTCGTTTTGTTGAAGATATTGAAGAAGTCGGCGCGGAACTCAAAGCGCGCATTTTCGCCTAGAATCGGCAGCTTGGGAAGGCCAAACGACTTCTGCAAAGTCATGTCGGTATCGAAGTAACCGGGTCCTCGCAAAACATTTCGCCCGACAGATGGGGCGGGAGGAATTCCGCTGGCTGGATAGGTTGGCACCGTAAAGTAACCGAGGGAGCCCTTCGGGAAATTAGCTCCGCCATTCATGAATGCGCTGTTGCTATAGTCCGTTCCGGCGCCGCCGAGATAATCTGCCGGACGAAGATTGCAATAGCCGCTGTTGGCATAGATGACGTTGCAGCCTGTATTGCCGTAAAGCGGCGTCCAGGGGAACCCGGAATTGGCATTCAGGATACCCGAGATTTGCCAGCCGCCTAGAATCTTTTCTGCCCATCCGTTTCCTTTGAAAATGCGGGGCGTCCATATGCCATATACCTTCAGGTTGTGGCGGACGTCGAAATCGGCATCTCCCCGCAGGTACTGCAGCCCGAATGGGTATTGTCCTGTGTAGTAATCATTAGAGCCATCGTCAATCGTGTGGCTCCAACGATACTGCACGTCAAATTGAAATGTATGTGAGAAGCGATGCTCCAGTTCAGCTAAAAGGGCATTGTAGTTTGCATTCGCATCGTTCAAATAAAACGTCAGCGACTGTATGCGCGGATTTAGCGGCGTGAAATACCAGTTGAAGTTCGTTTGCCTGGTGTAGTGATGCGTGCTGCTTCCCTGATATCCCAGTTTGCCTACCCAATCGCTCGCAAAGTTGTATTCGGTACCGAACGAATACCGATAGGTGATGGGAGTCGGCAAGTTCTCAGGAAAGCCGGTCAGTTGAACGGGCCCTCCGCTGGTGGGCAGACCGCTCGACGGATCGAAAGTTTGTATTGCGGCGGGGTTGACAGGCCAGCCGCTGAATTGGTTTACATTAGACGGGACCTGATAGAGAATGTCCGAATTTTGCAGATACAGACTCGTGATCAGTGGAGGATTGCTGCGGCCGTTCAGCGTGATCGCCTCCTCCATCCGGTTGTAACCGATTCCGAATCCACCACGTACTACGAATCGTTCGCTGTTTGGATCGGGCCGCCAGGCAAAGCCGAACTGTGGTCCCCAGTTGTTCTTACTCGCGTTATATAGATCGCCGCCAACCTTGAGTTTCACGCCTAATAACGGATCGGCTCCGGCGCCGAGCAGTACGTTACTGATGTTGCCGTACTTCTCGTGTACGGGAGTAAAGTACTCCCAGCGCAAGCCAAGATTCAATGTGAGGTTGGGGCGCGCTTTGTAGTCGTCCTGGATAAATCCGGCCCAGATGTTGGAACGAATATATTTTGTGGCGGAGGACGGCATCCCGGTTTTTGGATTGAAGTTTCCGCTCTCCGCATAAGGCGCATCATTTGCAAAGTCCCACAGATTCCGGAAAAAGTATTGAGGCCGCGCTGCCCATGCCTGGCTATCGTTGTCCTGTTCCCAGTAGAGATCCGGCCCGAATTTGATTGAATGTTTCCCTTTGATCGTGCTCACGGTGTCACGGAAGTTGTAGGTCGTCTGATAAAACACTCCCGGGCCGGGTGCGCCAAAGTACTGTGGATTTGCGCTACCCAGGTTATCGATGTTGTCTTGAGGCAGGCCCCATGGTTCTTGAGGATTGCTTCCCACTTCGTTGAAAAACCATCTCGTAATTCCGCCGCGCGCTTCATTGAGCCAAGTCGGCGAGATGGTGTGATTCCAAATCGCGCTGGCTGCTTCATTCAGTCTGTCGCTGTGCCACAAATTCGCCGCGCGCGCCGGTCCATTGTAGAAGGTGCTGTCGTTCGGCACATAGTATGTCGTGAAAGTAATCAAGTCTCTGTTCGTTGCTTGAAAATCCATCCGGCCATTGAACTGCTGCGGGTTATTGGTGGTCGGATTCACCGTTTGTACAAACATCAGATCGGGAATACCGTCCAATCCCGATCCGACGCCCGGCGTCCCATTGCTCACATAGGTGGGATCGGCACTGCCGAGTGATGTTCTCAGCGGCGATCCAATATCTAAGCCCTGATATTGTCCTCCGCTAAAAATCGCGTGGCACTGGGAAGGATTGGAGAATCCGGCATCCGTGCAAGTTTTCGGGATGATCGAGTTGAACGACACACCTTCTCCGGGATAGCCCGCAATCCTGGACGCGATGCTGTTGGGCACTCCCTTGGCCCCTGCAAGGAACTGCGGCGTTTCGTACCAGTTGTCGGCCAGGCTGGCCGTGCTGTTCCGCAGGGTTTCATAAGAGAAGAAAAAGAACAAATGGTTACGCACAACCGGTCCGCCGATGCTGCCGGCCCATTGGTTGAATCGGTCCATGTCTTTCTGAACCGGAATGCCGGGTCCGTTGTAGCGCTGATACGCGTTCAATCCGGGCCGCGTGGCGCGGAAGAGCGCGCTGCCATGAAATTCGTTCGTGCCGTTTTTCGAAACTACCAGTGTCTGCGCGCCGCTATCGCGGCCGTTCTCCGCGCTGTAAGGACTCGATTGCACCGTGACTTCTTTGATGGATTCTTCATTGGGCGTGATAACCGCTGCGCCGCCCCAAGCCAGGCTATTTACCTCGATGCCGTCCACCTGATAACTGTTCGAGTTATTCCGCGTTCCGTTAGCAACTACCTGTACTTGGTTTTCGGTTTGAAAGATGCTGTTTGTGGCGCTTGTGCCGCCGGGGCCGGCACTACCGGGCAGATTCTGTGGGCCGGAACCGCTGGCGCCCCGCGCATTATTTCCAAATGCTCCTGGCGCAAGTATCGCAGCCTGGAACGGATCGCGCGAAAACGTCGGTAGCGATTGAATTTGTTGTCCGCTTAATGTTCCCGACAGCGTTGCAGTTTCCGTATCTATAACCGGTCCCGCGGCTGCGCTCACTGTAACCGTCGTAGTCGCCTTGGATACTTGAAGATGTACGTCTTGCGACTGTGCTTGTTCCGAGACGATGGGAATATTGTCCAAAACCTGTTTTGCAAACCCAGGTTTGTCCACCGTCAAACTGTAGCGGCCGGGCGCAAGCCCAGGAATGGCGTAAACACCGGAACTCGAAGTTGTAACAGTCTTCGAAAAGTTGGTTTCTTTGCTGGTAAGTGTGACAGTAGCTCCGGGTATAACATCGCCCTGTGGATCGCTCACCGTCCCTTGTAAGCTGGCTCGAAACTGCGCTGCCATGGGCATGGCAGCAATCATCAACAAAGATGCTGTAAGAAGAGTTCTCATCGTAGGCCCCAAGAGTGCTAACGTATGGACCTTTGATTACTCCTCTTCGTTGCAAGGTTTCAAGTGCGGGCGCGACGCGTTCTATCATGGGACGCGCTGAGGGCCGAAATTACATGGCTATTGAGATGCCTTCTTGTCGAATACCAATGTCTCGTCTTTGCCCGCAGGAAGGATATGTGAGACCGCGACGGTCAAAAGCTTTCGATCCGGAGCGAGTTGCATATTCCACTGAGAGGCTGAGTCGTTTTCCGGACCGTCCGTCTTGAAGATCACTAAGACGGGGCCATTGAAGTACAGGCTCACTTTGGATTTGTGGCCTCCTTCTTCGAACTCACACTCTTTGCCATTTGCCGGGCACGTGAATTCAGCGGCGATAACCGAATCGCCCTTCTTTGTGCTGGATGCGATTTTGATCTTGTCGCCGATCTCTTGAACGGTCAGCGTAACCGATCGCGCATCGGAGAGTTGACTTTTATTGACATTCATTTCCCAGGTGCCCGTGAACGGCACGCTTTGGGAATCCGCAGGCAGAACTTCAGAAACTACGAGAGCCAGCCCGACAAATACGCATGCCGCGCGTGCCAATCGCTTCATGGAAGCTCCTTTTTTAGCTATTTGGAAGATCGTAGCGCAAATCGAAGAGCAAATCCAGAGGATCTTTGGACCCGTGGCGCACGATTCATCGTGCTGGCGGGCAGTTCACTGCCCGCCCACTGGAAGGGAAAACCTGTCCACTTAGAACATTCTTTTGGATAGCGCTTAAATGAGTTCCGCAGTGCTAA
>DAISJE010000455.1:0-4289 GCA_036821665.1 Bryobacteraceae bacterium
CGCATCAATAGCCTTTTTTTGCCCCAGAAACGGATTCACCGAATCGGGGGTGTGTGCGGGCTGCCCGGGCGCTTGCGCAAAGCACACAGCGGGCACAAACAGGACGTATATAAATGTCCGTTTCATTACCTGGTTAACTGAAAATCCCTTGTGCTGTCTCGCTGCGTGAACGAGTTTTCCTTGAGTCATGCACTGCGAGGCATATACACGATTCTCCCAAATGACGCCGGCAGGGGCTGCCAGGTTGCACCCGAGAGATTTCGGAGTATTTGTTCGCCTCGTTGACACGAAAGACATGCTTGACTTCGAGGTAAGGCATATGTATATTATGCCTATAAATAAGATGCCTAAATCCAAGACACCTTCGGGCGCGCTTACGATGCTTATTCTTCGCGTACTGCAGAGCGGCTCGCTCCACGGATACGCGATCGCGCAGCGAATCCATGTGCTTTCGAGTGAAGTGCTTGCAGTGGAAGAGGGTCTGCTCTATCCGACGCTTCAGAAAATGTTACTGAAGGGCTGGGTAACCGCCAAATGGGGTGTTTCGGAAACCAACCGTAAGGTTCGGTTTTATCAACTGACCCGAGAAGGGCGCGAGCAGCTCAAGACCGAACTCGCCGACTACGAGCGTCTCAATCAGGCGATCCAGAGTGTTTTGCATACGGCTTAAAGGAGATCGGCCTTGGGAGAACTTTTCCGGCGTCTTCGCTACTTGTTGAATCGCCACCGCTTTGACCGCGAAATCGAGAGCGATATGCAATTCCATCGTGAAATGGCCGCACGCGCGGATCGCACAAATTTCGGAAACGTACTGCGGCTTCGCGAAGATTCCCGGCAAGCCTGGGGCTGGACCTGGATTGATCGGCTGATGCAGGACCTGCGCTACGCATTTCGCGTTCTCCGGCGCTCGCCGGGTTTCACGATCACGGCCGTGCTGGTACTCGGGATCGGCATCGGCGTGAATATCGCCGCTTTCAGCCTGTTCAATCTGATGGCGCTGAAACCTCTTCCGGTCCGAGACCCGGATTCGATTGTGCGATTACAGCGCCGCTCGCCGGAAATCACCGCCAGCGAAATGCCGTTTCTGTTCCTTGAGTTCTATCGTGCGCATGCGAAGACTCTGCGGGCGGTCATGGCGACTATGGGCACACCGCCCATGGAATTCGAAAATGACACCCAGCCTGTAAGAGTCAACTTTGTTACGGCAAATTACTTCTCCGAGCTGGGCACTGTGCCTTGCGCCGGTAGATTGCTGCAGCCTGCGCGGGACGGTGCTGCCGATGCAGCTCCTGTCGTCGTGCTGAGCTACGGATTCTGGCAGAGGCAATTTGCCGGAGATCCGTCCGTTGTCGGCAAGATTATTCATCTTAATAAGAAACCCGCCACCGTGATCGGCGTAACGCCGTATGCGTTTGCGAGTCTGGACGGCCAATATTCGGACGTGTGGCTACCACTCATGCAGCAGCCATACTTTGTGGAAGGCAGTAAGGCGCTGACCGATCCAACCAGCGGAAGCGTTCGTATGTGGGGCCGCCTCGCCCCGGGTGTGACGGAGAAGATGGCCGGACAAGAGCTGTCGTCCCTCACAAACGAGCTGCGCAAGGTTTATCCAAAAGCGATTTGGGACAAGGAGTACATTCGGATCGATCCGGGTGGACACCTGAAAGTAATGCAGCCGGAGATGTACCAGGTGGCGGCGATGGTTGGCGCCCTCGCGCTGTTGATCTTGGCTGTAGCCTGTGCCAATCTGGGCGGCCTGATGATCGCGCGCGGCGTGACACGGGAGCGTGAGATTGGCATCCGCCTGGCAGTAGGAGCGAGTCGCAAGCGCATTTTCCGGCAGCTCTTCACGGAAAGCCTCCTCCTCGCGCTGCTTGGCTCAGTAGCAGGCGTAAGTTTGAGCTGGGCGGTGCTTCAATACACTTTCGCCGCACTCGACGCGCCTGCGTGGATCAGCGCTGGTCCGGACTGGCGGGTGCTGCTGTTCGGTTTAGGAATGGTCGCGGCCGCGGCTGTTTTCTTCGGACTGGCGCCGGCTTGGCAAATTGCCAGGCAGCTTTATCGAAAGACACTTGCAAGACAAGTGCTCGTTGCGGCGCAACTCGCCGCAAGCTGTATTCTCCTCATTGTGGCTGGACTGCTGGTGCGAGCGGTGCATCGTGTCCTCTATACGAATCCGGGCTTCGGGTACCGGCAAGTAATTGGGATCAGCCCGGGACTCGGCAATCATGGCTACACATCGGCGGCTGCTCGCACGTACCTCAATGCGTTGACGAGCCGTTTGCGGGAAGTTCCGGGTGTGCAATCGATTGGGTTCTCAAAAATACCGTTGTTAGGACACGGCTTGACTTCGTACATGACGACAGATATCGGTGGGCACCCCGTCAATATTTATCCGAATTGGGTCGATGCCGAGTTCTTTCGAACAATAGAGATACCCATTCTGCGAGGGCGGACTTTCTTTCCCGGAGAGAAGAATGCAGCAATTGTGAGCGAATCGCTGGCAAGAAAACAATGGCCTGGGCAGGATCCATTAGGCAAGCCGCTCTGGCGCGACGGTACAAGCAAGGACAGAATCGTCGGCGTAGCGAGAAATGCGCGCGTGAAGGCTCTGAATGACGACGATGCAGTCGAAGTGTATTGGCCCGCACAAGCAGAGGACATGCCCGCCATGAACCTGCTAGTTAAAACCGCGGGCGCCCCGGATCGAATCGCTTCGAAGATCAAATCAATTTCGGAAAGTCTGGACCCGAAACTGTTCCCGTCTGTCTGGCTATTGAAGTCGGGCTTTCACGAGACCGCGCGCGATCTTGAAGAACTTGCGCTGGTTGTGACGCTGCTGGGGTTTGTCGCCATGACGATTGCGGGCGTAGGTATTGTTGGTTTAGTTGCCTACACAGTTTCGCAGCAAAAGAAGGAGATCGCTATCCGGATCGCGCTCGGGGCCGAACACGCACGCGTGCTCACGGCCGTCGTTCGGCAATTTATTTGGCCCATTCTTATAGGCATTCTCGTCGGGACCGGCGTAACGGCGGGTGTTTCGAAAATATTGCGGAAAACTCTCTACGGCGTTAGTAATCTGGACCCGGCGAGTTACATTGTCGCGGTTATTATTCTCGTTTTCATTTCCGGGATCGCAGCGCTGTTGCCTGCAAGACGCATACTGCGGCTCAACATCTCCAAAACATTGCGCTACCAGTGAGAAACTGATTGTTTCGCAACTGAGGAGCTATCCGTTGAAAAATTGTCTGCTGGTGGTACTTAGTTTCGTGAGCGTGGCTGCATTCGCTCAGACGTCCGTGCCGGAGATTCCCTACGATTCCGTTCCGGATTTTTTGAAGCTGCCGCCGAATCTTTACCAGGGCGAAGCAACCGGCGTCGCAGTCAACTCCAGCGGACACGTGTTCGTGCTGTCGCGCGGCAATACGACCGGACCGGCTTATGGCGCGGCGGCCGCCCAATTACTCGAGTTCGGACGCGACGGAAAATTCTTGCGCGAGATCGGGCACAATCTCTACGCGTGGTCTTTCGGGCATGCGGTGCGCATCGATCCGCACGATAATATCTGGGCCGTCGATAAAGGCTCGGACATGATTGTCGAGTTCAATCCCGAAGGGCGAGTGCTGATGGTATTCGGACGTAAGAAGGAAGCGGCGGATGAGAATGATGGCCCGTGGACTCACGTCAAGCCGCCGAGGCCGGCCATTGACGCGGAGTTCCGCCAGCCGACCGATGTGACATGGGATCGAGAAGGCGATATCTTCATTAGCGATGGTTATATCAATTCCCGTGTTGCCAAATTCGACAAGAATGGCGATTGGGTGAAGCAATGGGGCGAGCCGGGGCAGGGTCCGGGCGAATTCAACACTCCTCATAGCATTGCGGCAGACGCGGAAGGCAACATCTATGTCGCCGATCGCGGCAACAGGCGCATCCAGGTCTTCGATCACGACGGAAAATTTCTACGTGAAATCAAGATTGATGTGCCGGCTCCGCCCGATGCGCGGCCCTGGATGGGACCGCGTCCCGGCCCCGATGCTTCGCCCACGATGCAGCCCGGTTCGCCGTGGGCGATCTGCATCACACCGGGTCCGACCCAATATTTGTACAGCGCCGACGCGTTTCCCGGACGCATATATAAGTTGAGTCTGGATGGAAAAGTACTGGGAATGTTGGGGCGGACGGGCCACCAATTAAAACAGTTCGGCTGGATTCATGAGCTGGCGTGTCCGTCAGAAAACGAGATCTACGCCGCGGAATTGCTGAATTGGCGCGTACAGAAGCTGGTA
>DAISJE010000456.1:0-4271 GCA_036821665.1 Bryobacteraceae bacterium
ATCATCAATACGTTGTGGTTGCCTGCCGCAGCTACTTCGAGAGCCCGCTTCGCCATCGTTTGCCCACGCACATCGCTGAAATCGGGCACCAGGGGGTCATCGCTTCTTAAATCCGGGATGGCTGCGGCGGTCGGACTGAAATTGGACGGCTCATTCAGAAATTGAACCACTTCGGCAAGGTGCTTCAGTCCGAAGACTTGCACACCCTCGGCAACAGCCGCTTCGGCAGCGTTATCGATAGGCAACAGCAGATTCCGAATACCCTTTCGCGCGGCACAGACCGCAATCGAAAGCGCGCCGCGCACCGGACGCAGGCTCCCATCGAGCGATAGTTCGCCTACAATCAGGTACTCATCGGTGCGCTTGACGGCACCCATCGCGCCGAGGATGGCGGTGGCCATCGGCAGATCGAAACCCGCGCCTTCCTTACGGACGTTTGCCGGGGCGAGATTGATGGTTACCGATTTACTCGGATATCCAAAGCCGGAATTCAGAAGCGCCGATTTAATGCGCTCGCGGCTCTCCCGGACAGCCGCATCGGGCATCCCAACCGTGACAAAATCGCGGTTCGTCCCAGCCGGGTACATGTCTACCTCGACGTCGATTACGTGTGCGTCGATGCCCTGGATTGCCGCGCTGAACGTGCGAAATAAGGCCACGTAGGCGTAGTAGGCCAAACGGAGTTTCATTCTCAGGGCACGTTCCGGGCAATCGCTCGGGCGGGAAACCGCTTAAAATCGCAATCCAGGTATGCTGGTTCAGATGTGGAAAGGTCAAGGCAATACCCGATAGCGCTATGGACCAGATTATAGAAGGCGTTTTTGAGTTCCAACAGCATGTGTATCCGAAGCAGCGCGAGTTGTTTCAACGCCTCGCAAAAAAGCAGGAGCCCAAAGTACTCTTCCTCACGTGCGCGGACTCCCGTGTCGATCCGACACTGCTAACTCAGTCGCCGCCGGGCCGCCTTTTCATCTGCCGCAATATCGGCAACATCGTTCCACCGCATGGCACGCCAGATGGCGGAGTGGCGACCATCATGGAGTATGCGATTGACGTGCTGGGCATTGAACATATCATTATCTGCGGGCATTCCGATTGCGGCGCTATCAAAAGCCTGCTAAATCCGGCTGACAACGATAAAGTACCGACCGTGACCGCATGGTTACGCTATGCCGAAGCAGCACGCCGGATTGCCGCCCTGCTGCACGAGGACAAAGATGGAGAAGAATTACTTCGGACAGTTACTGAGCAAAACGTCATCGCGCAATTGAACAATCTCCGTACATATCCCGAAGTTGCTGCGCCGCTGGCGGCTGGGAAGCTGGCCTTGCACGGCTGGCATTACGAAATCGGCACTGGTGCCGTGCGTGTTTATGACGTAACTCGTAACAGCTTCGTGCCGCTTGGCGAGTGGGCGACAGCCGCGCGCCAAGCCTGAACATATGGTCGTCGACGAGTACCCTTCCTGGCCGCGAATTTTGCGGCAGGTTGCGCGGCCGCTGTGCCTATTTGTTGCCGTTGCGATCGTCGTCACCGTACTCGAGAAGATGAGTCATCCATTCAAAGCGATTCCCATCCCCGATATCACACTCAGCCTGCTTGGAGCTGTGCTTGGAATCTTACTCGCCTTTCGCACGAACTCCGCGTATGCCCGCTGGTGGGAAGCGCGGCAGCTCTGGGGGCGATTAGTCAATAATTCGCGTTCCTTGGCACGCCAGGCTATTACGTTTACGCACGTAGAAGGTCAGGATAATCCCGACGCCACGCGGTTCGCGGAGAATCTGATTATGAGGCAGATCACATATGTTCACGCGCTACGCTGCGCGCTGCGCAATCAGGAGCCGTGGTCTGAAATAGAAAACAGGCTGAATAGAGAGGAGATCGAGGTCCTCCGCAAACAGAAGAACGTGCCTGCGGCGCTGCTGCAAAGCATGGGTCTATGTTTAAGCGAAGCCGCCGGCAAGGGACTTATTAACGAGTGGCGTCTGCAGCGCCTGGATGCCACTCTATCCGAAATAACCGACATTCAGGGTGGCTGCGAGCGTATCAAAAACACGCCGCTACCGCGACAGTACGATTATTATCCGGAGCTTTTCGTCCAAGCGTACTGTTTGCTGGTGCCGACTGTGCTCGTGCAAGAACTGGGATGGCTGACGCCGGTTGCCACCGCTTTGGTAAGCTTTGTTCTCCTGGTGCTCAACCGGATTGGCAAGAACCTGGAGGACCCCTTTAGCAACGCAGTCTACGACACTCCGATGACAGCGTTATCGCGCACCATCGAAATTAATCTGCTGCAAGCGTTACAAGAAGAGCAGTTACCCCCGGCCGTACAGCCAGTAAGGGGTGTGCTGTGGTAAACCAAACAACACGATAGAGTATTCATCATGCCGAATCGGGTTGCTGTGCTAGGCGGTGGTGTCGGTGGATTGAGTGCGGCTCATGAATTGATCGAGCGCGGATTCGACGTGACGGTTTATGAGAGGAAGGATATGTTTGGCGGTAAGGCTCGAAGCCTGTCTGTCGCCAATACCGGAACCGGTGGGCGCAGGGACCTGCCCGGAGAACATGGGTTCCGCTTCTTCCCCGCCTTTTACAAGCACATTCCGGATACCATGATGCGAATACCTGACCCGAGCAATGTCAGCGTGTTCAACAATTTGGTTCATGCGACTCGGATTCATGTGGCGCGGGCGGGAAAGCCGCCGTTAGTGCTGACGGCGCGCATTCCACAAAATTTAGAGGATTGGGCGCTCGTGTTTCAAGAACTCTTCGGCGGGATCGGAGTACCGGATGACGAGGTGCTGTTCTTTATAGACCGCATCCTGACGCTGCTGACCAGTTGCCCGGAGAGGCGCCTAGCCGAATACGAAAACATTCCGTGGTGGACGTTTATCGATGCGGCGAATCGTTCCACGGCGTACCAGGTTCTACTGGGCAAAGGGCTGACGCGATCGTTAGTGGCGGTGCGGGCGCAAGAAGGCAGCACACGTACGGTCGGCTACACGTTTCTGCAACTGCTGTATGGGATTCTGACGTACGGAGGGTTTGACCGGCTGCTGAACGGGCCGACGAACGATGTCTGGCTGCAGCCCTGGGTGACCTATTTGCGTGCCAAAGGCGTGAAATTTTGCAATAACACGCTCGTGAAGTCGTTCGACGCATCGGATACCGGAATCACCTCCGTTGCTGCGGAAAGCAATGGACAACCGCTGACCATTACGGCGGATTATTACATTTCGGCCATGCCAGTGGAAGCGATGACACCGCTCGTGGACGACCGGTTGAAAGCACTGGCTCCCTCGCTTGCCAATCTCAACAAGATTTACACGGCATGGATGAACGGGATTCAATACTACCTGAAGCAGGACGTGCCACTGGAGTTTGGGCATTCCTTATATGCGGATTCGCCGTGGGCGCTGACGTCAATTTCTCAGAAACAGTTCTGGACGTCGGGGCTGTTGTCACAATTTGGCGATGAACAGGTAGGCGGAATCCTTTCAGTTGACATATCGGATTGGGAAGTGCCCGGGATCGTGTATGGGAAGCCGGCGATGCAATGCTCGGCTTCGGAGATTGAGAAAGAAGCCTGGGAGCAAATCAAAGTACACGTGAATGTTGCCGACGCGGATATACTCGACGACGGGAACCTCTTACAGTGGTTCCTCGATCCGGATGTGCAGTTTCCGAATCCGACGGCAGTGACGAATCTGGAGCCGCTGATGGTCAATACGTCGGGCTCGTTGCAATACCGGCCGGAGGCGAGCACCGAGATTCCGAATTTGTTTTTGGCCTCCGATTATGTGAAGACGTATACGGACGTGGCCTGCATGGAGGCCGCGAACGAAGCGGCCCGGCGCGCAGTGAATGGATTGTTGGATCGTGCGGGATCGAATGCGCCGCGAGCGAAGCTCTGGCCCTTGTCGGAGCCAGATGTGTTTCAGCCATTGGTGGAATACGACCGGCTGCGGTTCAAGATGGGGCTGCCTCATGCAGCGGTTCCGTTGCCAGCGCCTTCGCGAGCATGATTATTGGTATCGCAGGGCGACCATCGGATCGACGCGCGCGGCGCGGCGAGCCGGGATATAACACGCAGTCATTGCGACGCCGAGCAGAACGATCGCCACGACGGCAAAGGTTAGCGGATCCCTCGCAGAGACGCCATAGAGCAGACTCGCCATCAAGTGCGTGAGCAGAAGGGCGAAGACAACTCCGAGGCTCAAGCCAAGCAGAGCCAGCGTCGCTCCTTGTCCCAAAATCAAACGCAAAACATC
>DAISJE010000457.1:0-4250 GCA_036821665.1 Bryobacteraceae bacterium
GTTTGCGCGCGGCACTCGCATTCGGCCCGTTTGGCGTCAGCTTCAAATATGAGTACAGATGATCCAGCGCTCCGGCAAGATCGCCCTTGCTGTATAACACGATCCCGAGCGAATATTCCAATTCCGGATACTGATGCGCCGTATCTAACTTGAGCCCTTCGCGCGCGCTTTTCTCCGCCGTATCGATATTTTGAAGACTTACGTTGGCCATCGCATTCAACGCATAGGCGCCGGGAAAAGCATTGCGATTGAGGGCGATCGCCTTCGCAGAATGATTGAGAACCAGCGGCCAGTTGCTGTGCGCCGCTTCCAGCGTGGCCGCCTCAATCAAAGGAAGAGCGAACGTCTGATCCGCATCTATTGACGCGCGAAACGATTTCTCCGCACCCGCCGGATCGCCGTGGTTCCACTGCAGTAATCCCAACGCCAACCAGGCGGAGCTAAATCCAGGCGATGCAGCCGTCTCTTTTTGTAGAGAGACGATAGCACTCCGCCAATCTCCGCTCGCCGCCTGGTTGAGAGCTTTCTCGTATAGCTTCTTTTCTGATTTGTTCTCCTCCTGATTCGTACTGCTGACCAATCCCTTCGGATCCGAAGACAACGGCTGTAGGATGAGTTTGCCCACGTTTTTGCCGGATTTCGCCAGTGCTTTCGCATCGGAGCGGAACCCCGGCAGCGACGCCTGCAAAACACAATTTCCGTTCTGCAGTGCGTCACCTAAAATGTCCGGATTGAAACTGAAATGCCCTTTTGAATTTGCCGTCGCCACCAGACTCTGAAATCCGTTGCACGTCGCGTAAATTTCGACAAGCTCTTCCGGAACAGAGCCGTCCGCCAGTAAAATCTCGCCTCGAACGTTCCCTTCGACTGGGGGGACACTATCCGGTCTTTTGAGATTTCCGTTCGAATCCCTGGTTTCAGATTCCGGCATCGGCCTGCGCAATGTGCCTTGCGCGAACGCCTCACCGGCAATACAGAAAATGAGGGCGATCACGGCGAAGCCAAAACGCGCCTGGCTTCTGCCGATCATCCTTTTAGAGTAACCACTGGCGGATGCTGCTTATGAAAATCTGTCCGGTTCTGAAATTCACGGCCGTAAGCAAGAATCGTGTTCTCGAGAAATGGAGGAGCTACAATCGCAAGCCCGATCGGCAGACCATTCACGTATCCGCAAGGAATGCTCAGCGCGGGCAGGCCGCATAAGTTGCCCGCCTGCACCAGTCCCGCGCCTACGCCTTTCTGATCCGGGCGTTGCGGCGGTGTTTCGGGAAAGGGTATGTCGGCGCGATCGGGCAGGCTGAAGCGCGTCGGAGCAATCAGCACATCCACGTGAAGGAACAGATTGCGAAATGCAGCCTGAATCTGGCTTCGCACGCGCATGGCTTTCAGGTAGTCGATCGCTAGATACGTAAGCGAAGCCTTCAATCCGTCGATCTGACTTTGATCGGCGAGTTGATCGACTTGGCCGCTGCGAATCAGCGTCTCGAAAACGGAAGCGCCTTCCGAATCGATAATCGTCCCGATGACCGGACCATACGGAAAATCGGGTAGCTTGGTTTCGACCATGCGCGAGCCCATGGATTTGAAAACGGCCAGCGCGTTTTGAAAAGCCGGTCGTAGCGGCTCGTCGGGCCATTCGGAAAAGTCGATTTCTGCATACCCAACTCGGAGAGCCCGAATATCGGCGCCGTATTGAGGCGTGTACCAAAAGCTTTTCCGTGCGGAACCGGGGTCTTGATCGTCACCGCCGGCAATAGCGTGCAGAACCAGGCCGCAATCCTCGGCGCTGCGCGCCAGCACGCCGATCTTGTCCAATGTCCAGGAGAGCGCCATCGCACCATGCCGGCTAACCAGGCCATAGGTAGGCCGAAGCCCGCTGACACCACAGAAACAAGCCGGCGTCATGATGGAGCCGGATGTTTCGGAGCCCAGTGCATAAGGAACAAGTCCGGCCGCAACGGCAGCAGCGGAACCACTCGATGATCCGCCCGACCAATACTGCTTGTTCCAGGGATTCAGCCCCGGGCCTTGTAGCGACGCGGCCGCCGAACTGTATCCGCCGCCCCCCGCGAGTTCCACCATCGCCAATTTGCCGATTAAAACAGCCTGCTCGCCGCCTAGCTTTTTAACAACTGTCGCGTTGTAATCGAATACTTGTTCGGCGTACGGTTTGGCGCCCCAGGTGGTCGGATATTTGGCGACGGCGAGAAGATCCTTTACAGCATATGGAATGCCTTGCAGAGGTCCGCGGAACCGGCCGCGCTTGAGATCG
Organism: Bryobacteraceae bacterium; assembly: GCA_036821665.1. GTDB lineage: Bacteria > Acidobacteriota > Terriglobia > Bryobacterales > Bryobacteraceae > Bog-105. Next base: position 2,273 of record DAISJE010000457.1, read on the forward strand.
TAATCGGCATCTTTCGCGGCCTTGCGTCCGGGTTTTGCCAGTGAACAAGCGAGCGCGTTGTATTCAGGGCCGATCTTTTCGAGACGTTTGGAAAGGAACTTGGTCAGTTCGACCGATGAAAACTCGCGATTCCGAAGTGACGCATTCAGTTCAGGAATCGTAGCGAACGCAACAGCCGCCTCATCGAGCTTCGCTTTCGGCATCGGCAGCTAGGCCCGGAACAAAAAGGCCGGCTCGACATCCATCGGCACTTCAATTTTGGAGAGCTTATCGCTCAGCGCGCGTACGTCGGCATAGGCTTGTTGAAGTTTCTGCTCCGGCGTAGCAGCCGGTTGCGCGGGAGCGGGCGCGCCCTGCGGAGGAACTTTTTGGGTGACCTGGGCGGCGACGGGCGCGGCGGCAAGCAGCAGCGTCCACTGCCGGCGGGTGAGGCTCATCATGCGCACATTATAAAAGCTGATCGAGCGCGGACTGCATAACGGAACGCGGGGCCGGCTCGCCGGTCCAGATTTCGAATTGGCGCAGCGCCTGTTCGAGCAGCATCTCGGAACCCGAAATAACAACGTGCCCGTCTTGCTTGGCCCGCTTAAGGAGCGCCGTTTCGCGAGGATTGTAAACCATGTCGAACACGATCTCTGCGGGCGCGCGGCCGTCAAACAGGCATTGATTCGTGCCCGGGTGCATGCCGACCGGTGTGGCGTGAATCAGCACATCATAGCTCCCGCGCTGTGCATCTTTGAGCGCCACGGCCGCACCGTTTACGGCGCGAGCAAGGGTTTGAGCGCTTTTCAGGTTGCGTCCGGTTATCGTCAATTTTGCGCGCGCATCCGATAAAGCGACAGCCGCTGCGCGTGCCGCACCGCCGTAACCTGCAATCAGGATCGATGCATTCGCAAGACGTAGATGACGGCTCAACGGCCGGATTACGCCATCCACATCGGTGTTGGTCCCGCGCCACTTTCCGGCTCGCCGCCAAACGGTATTGACGGCTCCGATGCGTTTGGCGAGAGGCTCCACGACATCGAGATAGCGCAGAATGCGTTGCTTATGAGGAATGGTGACGCTGAAGCCGGATACCGGCAGATCGGCCGCCAGCTTCATCCAATCCCCAAGACAGTTGCGAGCCACCAGAAACGGTAGATAAACCGCGTCGATCCGGCGCGCCTGGAATCCGCGGTTATGAATAGCCGGCGATTTCGAATGAGCGACCGGGCTGGCAATCACACCGTATACGCGGGTGTGCTTTGTCAACTTTTCCGGACGATAAAGCGAGCGCAGGTCGTTAGCTGGGATCTGTCCGGAAGCAGTGCCCTCAGCGTTCAGAGGAGCTGCATAGGTGTAAAGGCTGCCGAGCGAAGGGCCGAGAATACGCGTGGCGAGACCCACTTCGGACATCGCGAAAGCAATCAGCGGCTCGTCGCGGTGAGCGCGAAGAAATTGAACCATTCGAAGGTCGTCGTTCGGCTTATTGGCGGTAGTCGAAATTTTGTATGCATCCGCAGGGATGCGCTTGAGGCGGCGCAGTACCGGATCCAATGCCGGTGTCTTCTGGAAATCGTGAAATGAGACAATCACCCGCGCGAGCTTGCGCAATTCGGCAACTTTCGGCTTAAGCCGTTCCGCGGATTCGATCTCGATATCAAGAAAGCCCGCGCCGGCCTCTGCGGCGGCCTTCAGAACTGCCAGCTGCTGCTCGATAGAACCCGAATAGCGCCCCTGAACCTCTTTATGCCGGCACGTCCCAATAACCTGCACTTCGGGATAGCGCGAGTGAAACTTACGCACAAACTCAGCGCTATTGGCCGGGTCGTGAAGATAGTCCAGCCGGAATTCGAGAAAGTCGTTCCCGTCCTTATATTCACGCTCGGCGGCGCGGCTCAATTCGGCAACTGTGGAAAAACCAAGCGCTACACAGATACGCGGAAGATTCGTGGGGAACGACGGCATGCGGGACGCCTGCATCGGATAGCAGGGCACG
>DAISJE010000458.1:0-4238 GCA_036821665.1 Bryobacteraceae bacterium
CAACGCATAATGCAGGCAATCGATCGGGTGCTGGATTGTGTTGCTCTTCAGGATGATGCCATCACCGCCGCAAAACGGCTTCATGGTTTGAATGCCGATGCCTTCTTCCACGAGCTTCGGCATAACCAGTTGCGCGAAGCTGCGGAAATGGGCGTCCATCAGATTGGACGGCATCAGCACCGCATCGAAGCGGAATCCGTGCTTGGCCGCGACTTCCAGCATGTAGAGATGAACGTGCGGATCCTTGTGACCGGTAAATCCAATGAACCGGACCTTTCCCGCCTTCCTTGCAGCCAGCGCCGCTTCCATGGCTCCGCCTTCTCGAAAGATGCGGTCCGGATCGTCGAAGCGGAGTATTTCGTGATGTTGGAGCAAGTCGATGCGGTCGGTCTTGAGGCGCTTTAGAGAATCGTCAATCTGGTCGGCAGCATTATTTTTATTCCGGCCATCGACCTTCGTCATGAGGAACACTTTGTTTCGATATCCATCCTGAGCCAAAGCGTTGCCCATCCAGCGCTCGCTCCGCCCCTCGTTGTAATCCCAGCAATTATCCATAAATGTGATTCCACGATCGATGGCCTGATGGATTAAGCGCGTTGCTTCCGCCTCGGTCAGGGTAGCTTTGCCGATATGCGAACCGCCGAGGCCGATAGCGGAGACTGTTTCTCCCGTCCGGCCCAACTTGCGGTACAGCATTTCGCCCCGAAGTTCGCCGGGATCGGTAACGCGGGGGATTTTGCCGGCTGCACCATTCGTATCGACGATCACCGCGGGAGTGGCGCTCTGCTGGGCCCGCACGGCTGAACCAGCCAGACCGGCCGCCATTACGCCTTGTAAAAACTTTCGTCGCTGCATCACGCCTCCTTTTCGGCTGATGTAAAAAGGACACTCGCAGAATTGGCACAGTTTCAACCCGGCACAAGATCCTCGTGCTAATGACAGTCCGGATGAGCGGGCGAGGGGGTTTTCGCATGGGATAATCGGAGCGTGGGTGACAGCGAAAAATATGTAATCAGCCAGCCGCCGGAGCTGTTTGCGCGTATAGATCAGGACGACACCGCTCTGATTCGCGACAGCGTTATTACCACGACCCTGGACAACGCGCTCAATTGGGCCCGGAAGAATTCCCTATGGCCGATGACGTTCGGGTTGGCGTGCTGCGCGATCGAGATGATGTCGATGATGGCGTCGCGTTACGATGCTGCACGTTTCGGCGCGGAAGTGTTTCGTGGTTCGCCTCGCCAATCGGATCTGATGATTATCGCGGGTCGCGTATCACAAAAAATGGCACCGGTCATCCGGCAGCTTTACCGGCAGATGCCCGAACCGAAGTGGGTGATCTCCATGGGAGCCTGCGCGACATCGACAGGCGTCTTTAGTAACTATGCGTTGGTTCCTGTGAATCAGGTCATTCCTGTGGATGTTTATGTTCCAGGATGCCCGCCGCGGCCGGAACAGTTGCTGTACTCGATCATGCTGCTGCAGAAGAAGATTCAGACCGAGCGCGGCACGGTTCGGAAGACGTTAAATCTCGATTAGCGCTTCAGTGGATCCTCAATCCACGGTGGTGTCGCCTTTACGAGCGCACCAAGCATGGGATCAACTTTCTCCAGCGCCTGTTTCATTTCCCAGGCGACCTTTCTATACGAAAAATGGCCCTTTACACCGCTCCGCACGCGGGAAATATATTCGAGTTCGGCGAAATCCATTTTGAACAGGAACCTGGATCGAGCCGCAAGCGGTAGCAGATATTGAGCTGCCGGCTGGGGTAGTCTCCCGATCCCTTGATTGGTGGCATCCAGCGCACTCTTAAACGGCTGCTCGGCGTCACATCGGCTGAGGATTTCCGGGATTTCATATCCCAGCCGATTCGTGTATTGCTGCCGGAATTGCTGGCAACGGCGATGCCGGTGTAAATCCCGGTATGCGCCAATGTCCATGACAAAATCGAACACATAGGGTGCACTACGAAAATGTCGTGGCAATTCGTCACGTCGTGTGCGGCGGCCTAACGCAACATCGAGCACCTCTTGCCTCCTAGCCGCACCCCAACTGCATGCCAGATCGTACAGTTCGCGATAGGGGCGATCAGTAACAGGATAAAGCAGCGTTGCACAGATATCGGCGATGTAATCGGATGGCTGCAGTAGATCCACGGCGGGCGTATGTGCGTGTTCGTTATCCGCTCCGGTTTTGGGCAAATGATCTGATGCCCATTCGCCCAGATCGGCCCGGAGATGTCTTGCATACTCGTCCGCTTCCGCATGACGCGCAAGTGTGGGAGCGATGGGTTCCTCATTTCCTTCCGATCCCACGATACATTCGGCGGGCGCAGCGCAAGCGTTCGATAGCTCGACGCCGATTTCTCTCAATTCCTGAAACTCCGAGCTTTTTAGTCGCGAAATCTGCTTCTCGAGTGTGCGTATGCTGGTCACCTGGCCGACTCCTGTCGGAATCCCAAATGGCAACAGATAGCGTGCGACGTCAAACGCTCGAGCGTTTAAGTTTCGGCGGTACGCTTCCGGCTTCATGTCTTCCGGACGCGGGAGTTGTTCCTGGAGATATTCGAAGACGCGTTGTTGTGTATCCCTATATGCAGTCAGAAGACGATCGGCCGCTTCGCGATATGTGATCACTTCCACGGCAGTCAATTCCGGAGGAACGATCACGCCGGATTTGGAAAAATCCTGGTAGCGCGAACTTCGTGCCTGTCCATCCCAGAGTTGCTCGTCTTCGATCTCGGTAGCGGCGAGCTCAGAGATTCCTTCGAAACATACCGTTACATGCCCCAAGTCGGCGATGGATGCATGCCCGTATTGAAAATAGAAACTCTCCAGGAACTTGGCGGAATCGTGATTGCGGACCCACTCGACGGAATCGCGAATGGAATCGGGTGACCGGCTGTAGCGGGCCAGCGCATAGGCAAGCTTTTCGGGCGGCATTGGCGCGACGGTCAATACACGTTTTTGTGCGGAACTCGGCACAAGACTGGGTCCGGACATGGAAGCCGCTATGATAGCGGATTCGCTCGCCATGCAAATCCGAATCAAAAAATTACACCCTGAGGCAAGCCTGCCTCAATACGCCCATGGGCCGGAGGAAGATGCCGGGATGGATATCCGTTGCGTTTCCGGCGCTGTGCTGGAGCCTGGAGTTCCACAGGCGGTTCCCACCGGTCTGGCTCTTGAGATTCCAAGCGGATATGAAGTCCAGATTCGCCCGCGCAGCGGTCTTGCCCTAAAACATGCGATCACACTGCCAAATTCGCCGGCGACCATCGATCCGGGCTATCGCGGCGAGTTGAAGGTGATTATGTTGAATTTGGGCAGGCTGCCGTACGAGATTCATGCCGGCGACCGAATTGCCCAACTGATTGTCGCGCGTTACGAACCCGTGGAGTGGCTGGAGGGTGATTTGGCTGATTCGGTGCGGGGCGCGGGCGGATTCGGATCCTCGGGTCGGTGAAAACAGGCCCTAGTCGCCGCGATTTACTTCCGCCGTGAGCCTGCTCGCGAGCGGCTGCGTTTGACCAGCGTACTTGTTCCCGGCTTTTTTGTAATACGGAACGGAAACCGGCGATGATAGTTGCTCGAACGTAAACGAGCAGATCCGCATACCGGGATAGAGCGCGACCGGCATGATGCCGAGATTACTCAGTTCCAAGGTTGCCTTGCCGCGCCACCCGGGATCGAACAACCCCGCCGTGCCGTGAACAATGATTCCGATTCGTCCGAGGCTGGAGCGGCCTTCCAACCGGCCTAAGACGTCGTCGTCAAGTTCGAGCGTCTCTTCGGTAATTGCCAGCGCAAATTCGCGCGGCTGCAGAATGAAGGGCTCGCCCGGTTTGACGTGAATCGTACGCATGATGTCTTGAATCGCACTTTTTTCGCGGACATCGATGTAAGCATGACGGCTGTGTTCGAAAATGCTGAACTCAGTTCCGAGGCGGAAGTCGATTGAACAACTGCCGAACTGCTCGGGCGGGAGTTCAGGTGTAATGCGTATCTTACCCGAACTAATGTAGCGGCGAATATCGACGTCCGAAAGAACCATAGTACGCAGGCGAAGAGCCATCCTAGCATGCGTGAACTGCTATATTGAGAACATTGCGGCGCAGCCGCACGGCGACTTGAATCATGGTCGCGTCCTTCCCTTAATAGTGGGCGGCTAGCTCAGCTGGGAGAGCACCACGTTCGCAACGTGGGGGTCGTGGGTTCGAATCCCATGCCGTCCACCAG
>DAISJE010000459.1:0-4216 GCA_036821665.1 Bryobacteraceae bacterium
GAAGAGCGTGGTTCGAAGTTCATGACCACCTGGGATCCGCACTACGAGGCGCTACTCGAAACGCATGACCCATCGCAGGCTCCACAGAAAGGCGGATTGCTATACGCCAAGTACGGCAAAGGAATTTACATCTATAACGCCTATGCTTTTTATCGCGAACTGCCGGAGGGCGTTCCGGGCGCGTACCGGCTCATAGCAAACATGCTGAGCCTGGCGAAGAACCCGAATCGTTAGCTCTATCTCTAACAAAAAAAGAAGCTTTTTTAGCTGGAGCAGAGTTCCTGGAGTATTTGAAACTTTGTCGCATAAACCCGCATCTGATTCCTCTGAAGCGGCCAGACTCGACCTCCAATACCGTTAGGGTTCGTACAAAACAGGAGGCGAAGAACAAAGGACGGCTGCTGGTGGAGAGAAGAAGGAAATGTCTAAAACACAACTAAACAACTTCCGGCGAGTTCTGGAGGCAAAGCGGAACGAATTGCATGCACGCGGTTCCGACCGCGAAGAGATTCTGATTCACAACGAGGCCGAAGAGTTCGACCGGCTTCAGCAACAGCTCAATCGCGAAGTGGCAATACGCAACCTGGATCGCGACTCGAAGCTTCTGAAGGAAGTCCGGGCAGCTTTGACGCGCATGGATGAAGGTATGTTCGGCATCTGCTTGCGCTGCGAAGAGGAGATTCCGGAGAAGCGGCTGAAAGCGGTGCCGTGGGCGGCGTATTGCATCTCATGCCAGGAGACCATCGATCAGCAGCGCGCGGCAGGTGAACCGGTAGACGACGAGCCTCTTGAAGCCGCTGCTTAAGGCAGCGGCTAACTGCAATGGCAGGGGCACTGGAAATTGATCCGCAAGAAGCGCAACGGCGCTTGAATAGCGGTGCAATCCTGATCGATGTGCGTGAGCCGGAAGAGTACGCCGCCGCGAGAATCGATGGAGCACGGCTGATTCCTATGCAGGAGCTCCCTGCGGAGATCCAGAAATTAGAGGGTCTCGCAGGCGAGGGAGAGCTGCTGCTTTTGTGTCATCACGGCGTGCGCAGCTTGCAAGCAACACAATGGCTTCGTGAGCAGGGATTGAAAAATTGCTACAGCGTAACGGGCGGCATCGACCGCTGGAGCCGCGAGATCGACTCCAAAATACCCCGCTACTAGATTCGAAACAGCGGACTAGAAACAGCGGGACTGGCTCGACTGTCCTGAGCGCGAGAGTACGTCTCTAACACCGCGGCACGTTGCAACGCGCGAGCGGCAGTCGGGCCTGTCCCAGAGTAGCTACGCCTTGCACAAACTTCGGAACAGGAACTAACCCGACGAACGCGCCACGGCCACAGCTTCCCGGAACCGTCGGGCCCGTTCGGCAATCACATCAAATTCGCCGGCCGCAACCGATTTAGCATCGACTAATTCGCTCCCAATCCCTACCGCCGCGGAGCCCGCCTTTATAAAATCGCCGATGGTCTCCAGGTTTACGCCTCCAGTGGGGACTAACTCGATATGCGGAAAGGGTGCTTTAAGCGCCTTAATATATTTGGCGCCCCCAACGGCGCTGCACGGGAAGACCTTAATGCCATCTGCTCCTGCCTCCCAGCCCGTTAATACTTCTGTGGGAGTTAGGCCGCCTGGAAAAATGGGTTTGCTGTATCGTTTAGCCAATTCGATCGTCCGGACATTCAGGCTGGGTGTAACGATGAATTGGGCTCCGGCAAGTATACAGGCTCGCGCCGACTCGGGGTCGAGAACCGTGCCCGCGCCAAGCAGAACGCGATCGCCGTATCGGTTTGCAATCGTTTCAATCGCCTTGATCGCATTGGCTACGGTTAACGTAATTTCAACGCAATCGATTCCGGCCTTGAGTACGGCTTCAACCGCAGCGATCGCCGTTTCGGCTGTTGGGGTCCGCACGATGGGAACAATCGCGAGTTCCTTTATGCGCGACAGGATCTCGGCTCGGGTCATTTGATGTGCATCCGGATAGATTTCGAGTTCATTCCTGCCGATTGTAGAACGACCGGTAATCTCTCAATCCCGTGTGCTGAGCTTTTTCGTGAGTTTTAAATTGACGCGAATGACTTTGTGACTATCGAACACGCTAATATTCTTGGTCTTACTCGTCATACCCTTCGCTTGCGCGCGAAGATCGTAGTCGACATCGCTGCTAAGGCCGTAGAAATGATACCTGCCATCCTGAAGAGCAATAAACGAACGGATCTGTAGAGTTTTGCCGTTTTTCAGCAAGACTCGGGCGCCCGGGACCGCGACGCCCGATTGGCTCAGCACCTTTCCCTCGACAGAACGCGTAGTCGGAGCGCCCGCCGGCCCGACCACCGGAGGTTGAACCTGGGCCGAACAGAGTACAGGAAAACAGCAAAAGGCGGCAGAGATTGTCAATGCCGCCGCTAATTGCAAAAGCTTTCGTCTCAAGCGATGCTAGTGCCAGTCCTCTTCTTCGTCTTCTTCTTCCTCGTCTTCGTCCTCATCGTCCTCGTCGTAGTCGAAGTCTTCGTCATCTTCTTTTTCCTCGTCCTCAGATTCGAGTTCCACCGGATTGGTCCCGGTGACGGTCAGCGAAGCCCCGCATTCATCACAGGAAAGGACATCGCCTTCATCGAGTTCGTCTTCTTCCACGTCGATAGCAGCATCACATTTAGGGCAACTAACCATAAAAATCCTCGTCCGAGTCAGGGAATGAACTGGGCAGACAACCCATTTCTAACACGCTCAACGCCAACATCACGTCCCAATGGATTATACGGGCTGTGGAACCGTTACACCGATCAATTGCCGATCGTAAGCCGCCACTTCTTCCGCGGTCAGGGTCACTAGCGTTTTGTCCATATCCTCGGAAGTCTCAATCATGTGGCGGAGGTGAGCGGCTGCGAGCCGCAAACAATAGGAATCAGAGAGTTTGCGGTCTTCGCGCGAGGTAACTTTCAAGAGTGCCGGGTGGGGCAGCGCAATCACCTTTTCTTCAGGCTGGCCGCCTTCGGGAGTCACAAAGAATTTCACGTCGACGGTATCCGCGTGCCGGATGGAAATACCTGTCTGAAGCCAGCGGAATTGCGCGTTCCACATACGTCCGAAAGGGTCCGGGCCTGCCTGAAAAAGGCGGCTCTGGTCGATCATGACCCGATGCTAACACGCGCTGAGAACAACACGAAAATCGGGGGCACTCCGGACTTGGACATTCTGTGGCGCACGCTTTCAGCGTGCCGTGCCGAACTTTAGTTCGGCAAGAGGACGAGGTATGCCTCGCCCTTCCTCTCAAATAACAGTAGAATTCCGCCCAACCAGCGACAACAGCTCGTTGCGCGTCTCTTTATTGTCACGAAATGCTCCCAGCATCGCGCTGGTGATGGCGCCCGAGTGCTGCTTTTCAACGCCGCGCATCATCATACAAAAATGGCGCGCTTCGCATATGACCGCGACGCCTCGCGGATGGACAAGCTCCTGAATGGTATCGGCGATCTGCTGGGTCATACGCTCCTGGATCTGCAACCGCCGGGCGAAAACGTCCACTATCCTCGGAATCTTGCTCAGTCCGATCACTTTCGAGCCCGGTAAATAAGCAACGTGCACCTTTCCAAAGAACGGAAGCATATGGTGCTCGCACATGCTGAAGAATTCGATATCGCGCACAATAACAACTTCGTCATATTCAACGTCGAATAGGGCGCCGTTCACGATCTGATCGAGGTCGGCAGAATAGCCGCTGGTGAGATAGCGCATAGCGTTCTCTGTGCGCTCCGGCGTGCGGGCCAGGCCCTCGCGGCCGGGGTCCTCGCCCAAAGCGCGGATCACTTCCCGTATATGCGAAGCAATCGACACTTTGGGGGCCTTGTGCTGAATTTCGATTAACGATGCGTTCTTTTTTAAAGGGGCTTTAGCCATGAACTGTCACACTTTCCATTTCCGCCGGAGAGAAAACGAGGGGGCTTGCTGCTCCCAGCCGTACTTCAAATCCGTTCCGATCCGTTTCCTGAATATGAATTTTTTCGAGGCGCGCCGGTGTGGTTCCGAACTCATCTCGCCAGTGCTGTTGAAGTATGCTTGCAATGACCAGCGCAACGTTCTCTGAAGTGGCGGCCAGAAGACCTGAGAACTGCGCAACGTCCAGATTAATGTTCCGGTTTGCAAAAATCCGCAGAACGTGGCGCTCGATGAATGCATCCAGCGCCGGTATCGAGACGATTAGGCCGGTAAGAGGGTGGACCGCTCC